>JANMTJ010000149.1:0-1548 GCA_031390295.1 Oleiharenicola sp. | reverse complement strand
CCCGAACCGGGCACGCCATCGCGCACGCGCCGCAGTTCATCAGATCGACGTTCAGGTCCCTGCAGGTGCCGGTGCAGTTGGTCTCATTCGTCATGCACGTCACGCCACCGCCGCCGCCAGTCGCGGTGCCGCCGCCCGTCGCAGTGCCGCCGCCCGTCGCAGTGCCGCCGCCCGTGGCCGTACCACCGCCGGTCGCTGTGCCGCCGCCCGTGGCCGTCCCGCCGCCAGTCGCGGTGCCGCCGCCAGTCGCGGTGCCGCCGCCAGTCGCCGTGCCGCCGCCGGTCGCAGTGCCTCCGCCGATGCCGCCGCCCATGTTGGTCGGGACGCACTTGTTGGCTGAGCAGGTCTGCCCCACCGCGCAGTCAGTGCTGATGCTGCATTCTTTGACGGTGGGACAGCCGATTCCGAAGAGAGCCACGGAAAGGAGGGCGAGCCGGAGGGTCATATTTTTCATTGAGCCGGCAGCTATCACGCCCGCCCCCCTATTCGGGGGAGGAAAAGTACGATTTCCATCCGCTCGAACGGAGGGCGGCGAACTGCGGGGTTAGCTGCGCGCAGCCGTAGGAATTGGCTCGGAAGGAGGGACGAGCAGGACTCACGGTCCAGGAAAAGGGGCGCTGCTCCCATCAAGGAAGCAGCGCCCGGGATCATGCGAAGTGTTCGACCGTTACGGCTGCGGCGTGAAGCGCAGGGCGTTGGCTGGGCTCACCGAACCAGCCGTGAGGAACGAGTGCAGCATCCCGTCCGTGCCGGTTGGGTTCTCCACACCCACCGTTGCCAAGCCGCCGGTGAGGCGAGCGTTGTCTCCGCCGTTCAGCGCCATCGTGCAATAGTGGAACTCGATCACGCTGGTGGTTTCGTTCAGCTGCACCTGGAAGGTCATGCGCTCGACCCGGTTGGCGGTGGCGGCAACCCAGGGGGTAAAGTTCCCCCACTCCATCGTGAAGCGGCGATTGGGTGCCGTGCCCGAGAGGAGCGTGGTCACCGAGCTGCCCGCCACGTTGACGAGGTCTTCCCAAAACGGCGCCAGCAGATTGTTCGGACCGCCTGTAGAGGGGATGCTCGTATTGAAATTGGAGGCGCTGGCGGTACCCGCAGCCGACGGCCAGAGCTGCGCGAACCCGTTGGAAGTTACCGAGAAGTGCGTCGCCGGCACGCCGGAGAAGTTAAAGCCAAAGCCCGTGGGAAGTGCCGTGATCGCGGAGGCCACGTCGTCACCGACCGCCCCGGCGAGTGGCGTACCACCGGCCATGGTGACGCAGGCCGGAGCGATGATCGTCCTGATGTAGGGGGAAAGCGTCACGGCGATGTTGTACGTGCCGGCCGGCACTCCGCTCGCCGCACCCACTGCCACCAGGAAGGTTAGCGGACTGGTGCCGGGGTTGGTCAGGAAGACAACCTCGGCGCCGGTGGCGCTGGTGGTGGCGTCCGTCGCCGACACGCAGCTCGTCGCGGCACACGAACTGAGTACCCGCAGGTTAAGGTTGAAGTTGGTCGGGGTGGCCAAGACCGTCGCCACCTGTCCCGCTCCGACTGTCACGCTGTGGT
>JANMTJ010000053.1:0-1513 GCA_031390295.1 Oleiharenicola sp. | reverse complement strand
AATGTGACGCGTCGGATCGCCCGGGTCGAAGAGGAGCTCGAGGCGGGCCAGCTCCGCGATGAACTCCGACTCGTTGATGAGCTGCACCCGGCCGGAGATCCCGTCGCCATCGGCGTCCGCCGGATCGGCATGGGAAAGGATGAGCGCATCTTCCACCGCTTCGAGGAATCCCAGCCCCGTGACGCTCGGGGCGGTAAACTGGGCCACGCCGGTCACGCCGGCCGGCACGACTTCGGCCATGTAGGTGAGGATGGCCCGGTTCTGCACCTGGGGGCCGCCCTCGAAACGCATTGGATCGAATACGCCGTTTACCATGCGGCCGAATCGGGTGAGGTTGAAGGCCAGGTGGCCCTTGCCGTCTCCGATATGACAGGACTCGCAGGACGTCGCAACGAAAATGGGGCCCAGCCCGTCCACCGCGCCGAACCGCCGGGCAAACTCGCCGTCTCCCGCGAAAAACGCGGCCGACTGCTGCGGGGACAGTCCCGGCACGGGGCCCTCGAGGATCTCGGCGTCGCTCGGCGCGCCCGGCAGGATGGCATTGCAACCCGCCGCGAGCGCAAGCCCGAGGGCCGGCCCGACCAGACGGATGAAAAACCAGCGAGGTTCGAGTGCCATCTACGCCATCCATTCCCCAAAGACGCCCAGCAGCAGCCAGGTGTTGAGCCCGATGATCACTACCGCGACGGTCCATGCGCTCGCGGTCAGAATCCTGCCGTTGGCAAAGCTTCCCATCTTCGACTTCTGGCTGGTGAACAACACCAGCGGAACCACCGCGAACGAGAGCTGAAGACTCAGGATGACCTGGGACAGGATGAGCAGCGAGCCGACCCCCCGCTCCCCATAGAGCGCCGTCACGATCACCGCGGGGATGATGGCGATCAGCCGGGTGATGAGCCGCCTGAGCCACGCCGGAAGCCGGATGTTCAGGAATCCCTCCATCACGATCTGCCCGGCGAGGGTGCCGGTGATGGTGGAGTTCTGCCCCGAGGCCAGCAGGGCCACCGCGAACAACACGCTCGCCAGGCTGGTACCGAGCAGCGGCGTCAGCAACCGGTGGGCGTCTCCAATGTCGGCGACGTCTTGGTTGCCGGTCTGGTGGAAGGTGGCCGCGGCCAGTATCAGGATGGCGGAATTGATGAAGAAGGCGAACAGCAGCGCGATCGTCGAGTCGAGCGTCGCGAACCGGATCGCTTCCCGCTTGGATGCCGGATCGGGCAGCACGTGCCGGGTCTGCACGATCGAGCTGTGCAGGTAGAGGTTGTGCGGCATCACCGTGGCGCCCAGAATGCCAATTGCGATGTACAGCATGAGCGGGTTGGAGATGATCTCGCCCCGTGGGATCAGCCCCAGTCCGATGGCGGCAAAGTCCGGCTTGGCCAGGAAGAGCTCGATCGCAAAGCAGGCGCCCACCGTCGCCACCAGCGCGATGACGAAGGCCTCGAGATACCGGAAGCCCCGGGTCTGCAGCGCCAGAATCAGCAGCACATCGGCCGCGGTGAGGCACACGCCC
>JANMTJ010000049.1:0-10264 GCA_031390295.1 Oleiharenicola sp. | reverse complement strand
TTTACGGCGCCGCCGTCAACCCGAAGGGGCAGCGCAACGGCATCCGCTTCGAGGGGACCGACGGCTGGCTCTGGGTCAACCGTGACGAGATCAAGGCCAGCGATCCGGAACTGTTGCGCACCCCCCTGCCCGAGAACGCGGTACGGCTCTACGAGAGCAAGAACCACATGGGGAATTTCTTCGAATGTGTGCGCTCCCGCGCCCTCCCGATCTGCGACGTCGAGACCGGGCACCGCTCGGCGACGATGTGCCACCTCGGGGCCATCTCGCTGCGCACCGGCCGGAACCTCACCTGGGACTACACGGCGGAAAAGTTCACGGGCGAGCATGCCGCCGAGGGGAACCGCCATCTCGTCCGCGAGATGCGCAAGCCCTACGACTATTCGTTCGTGGCGTGAGGGGGAAGAGGCGTAGGTCCGGTCTGTGACCGGACTTCATTGCCCGGACGGCCGGTCAGTGACCGGCCCTCCTAGACCCGGCGCGCCCCCACGTGCGGCTCGACTTGGGGCATCTCTTGCCTTTCGTGGATGGCGTGGCCCGGACTCCGGATGAACTTTTCGACGTGGTGGATGAACACGATTGTGTGGTGCGGCAGGCACCGCGCCGCGAGGTGCACGCGCACGGTTGGCTCCACCGGGCGGTGCATGTGCTGGTCTTCAACCGGGCCGGGCAGGTGTTTTTGCAGAAGCGCTCGATGAGCAAGGATATGTCGCCGGGCCTGTGGGATTCGTCGTGTTCGGGGCATCTGGATGCAGGGGAGGATTACGACGCAGCCGCGTGGCGGGAGTTGCAGGAGGAAATCGGGCTCAAACTGCCTCAGCCCCCGGAGCGCCGGCTGCGAGTGGAGGCCTGCGAGGAGACGGGCCAGGAATTTGTCTGGGTCTACCGGCTGGAGGCCGAGGGGCCGTTCACGCTGTGCCCCGACGAGATCGAGCGAGGGGAGTGGATCGCGCCCGACGAGCTCAACCGGCGCATTGCCGCCCGGCCGGAAGATTACTGCCCGGCGTTCCGGCTGGTGTGGGGGAAGGTGCAGGCTTAGCCACAAAAGGCACAGAAAGCGCAAAAGGAAGAGATGCAGACCAAGGCAGATTGCCACAAAGAGTCACAAAAATGGTTTGGGCGGCCTGCGTGAAATGATCGCGCGCCTATGGGCGCCTTGAGAGTCACCTTTGCCGTCGGATTTCCTTGTGACTTTTTGTGGCCAACAATCCGGCAGGCTCTCACTTCGGGCGCTGCGCCTTGAGCCGCTCGAATTCCTTGGTGCTCATCAACCGGCGGGGCAGGCGGCGCTCGGCCTCGCTGATGAGCCGGTCCCACTGGGCGTCGGTAGGGGCATAATCCTCCCAGCCGTTGTTGTGGCCGGTCCGGCGGCTGAAGACGACATGCCCGGCGTGAAAGCGCGCGCAGATCTGCCACTTCGTTCCGTCATCGTCCCGGTCTTGCCAGCCGAATTCCATGGGTGCGGTGGTCAGGCGTCGCGGGACAATTCCCCGGCCCGACGGGTGGCGGCGAGGATGGTCTCCTTGAGGGTCTCACGGAACTGGCGGGTGGCGAGCACCTGGAGGCCGGCGTGGGTCGTGCCGTTGGGCGAGGTGACCCGGTCGCGCTGCATCTCGGGTGGCAGGTCGCCGCGGGCCAGCAGGCGGGACGCGCCGAGCGTGGTCTCCAGGGCGACCTTGGCGGCCACCTCGGGGGGCAGGCCGGCCGCGATGCCGGCGTCGCGGAGGCCGGCGACAAATTCAAACAGGAAGGCCGGGCCGCTGCCCCCCAGGGCGGTGAGGGCGTCGAAATATTTCTCGTCAAGGGCGAGATACTGGCCGAGGGCGTCGAGGAGTTTGCCCACTTGGGTGCGGTCGGGCAGGGTCAGCGGCGCGAGGGAGCAATAGGGGGTGATGCCCGCGCCGATGGCGGCGGGGGTGTTGGGCATGGTGCGCACCACGTTGCGGGCCCGGGGGAACGACTGGGCGAGGCGGGCCAGTGTCTTGCCGGCTAGAACGGAGAGCACGAGTTTGCCGGCCGTGAGCTGGGCGAGGCGCGGATCGGCCGTGGCCAGCGACTGGGGCTTGAAGGCGAGGATGACGAGGTCGGCACCGGCGAGGAGGGTGGCGAGATCGGGTTCGCAGCCGATGCCGGTGTCGGCGGAGAGTTTCCGGGCCGAGGCCCCGCTGCGGCTGGTGCAGGTGAGGTCGGCGGGCACGCAGGCTTGCTTGGCGAGCAGTCCGCGGACGATCGCCGAGGCAAGGTTGCCGGCACCGAGAAGGGCAATTGTGGCCATGGCGGGAGGGGCCGGGGGCCGGCCCTACTTGTTCCGGCGCTCGAGCGGGTGCCGGATCGTGCAGATGGCCCCGCCACCGGGCCGGTCAGCCAGCAATACCTCGCCCCCGAGGTTGCGCATGGAATGGCGGGCCACGGTCAGGCCCATGCCGACGCCCACGGTATGCTTGGTGCTGGTAAAGGGTTCGAAGACGTGGTCGCGGATCTCTTGGTCGATGCCGTGGCCGCGATCCTCGACATGGATGTGGGCGAACCGGCCCTCCTCGGGTTTCTCCACCGTCTCGGTGCGGATGTTGATCGGGCGCTGGTCATCCGGGGCGTCGCCGTAGCTTTCCCACGCATTGATGAGCACCTTGGCGATGACATCCTCGAGCACCTCGACGTTGGTGTCGATCAGCACGTCGCCGGGTCCGTGCTCAAGGGTGATGGGCTGGTCGATCTTGAATTCAATCTGGTAGCGGCGGATGCCACTGTCGACCATGCGGGCCAGGCTGGCACGGATGAGCGGCGGGCGATTCTTCACCACGAGGCCGGTGAGCTGCTTGATGATGCCGACGATGCGGTTGACGGCGTCCTCCAGGTGATTGGCGTTCTTCTTCACCAGGTCCGGCTTGTCGTGGTAGGCCTTGATGAGGTCGATGTAGCCGATGACCACGCCGAGCAGGTTGTTCAGATTGTGGGCGATGCCCTGCGTGACGGCGCCGATGGTGGCGGCGCGACGGGAGTCGCCGAGCCGGCGCTGCAGGTCCACCAGTTCGCGATTGATCGTGACGAACCGGAGCTGGGTCTGGACCCGGGCGAGGGTCTCGTCGAGGTCGATGGGCTTGGTGATGTAGTCCACCGCGCCGACGCCCAGGCCCTCGATCTTGCCCTCCTTGGAGGTGCGGGCCGTGATGAAAATGATGGGGATGGACTTGGTCTCACTGTCGGCCTGCAGGCGCTGGCAGACCTCGATGCCGTCCATGTCGGGCATCATGACATCGAGCAAAATGAGGTCGGGTTTGTCGGCGGCGACGAGCTTGAGCGCATCCTGCCCGGAGTAGGCGGTGGTGATGGTCATGCCCTCGCGTTCCAGCTTGCGCTTGAGCAGCTGGACATTGATCGGCTGGTCATCAACTACGAGGATCTTGGGCGTCGCCATGGGGGCAGATATCGAGGGAAAGCGGTTTGCCGGGGTCTGGCAAGGTTGTGTTCGGGCATAATAGCCCTGGCAATCAGCCGGCGGCCGCGGTGTTCTGGCGGTGGGCCTTGACGGTGTTGCGCATCAGCATGGCGACGGTCATCGGGCCGACGCCGCCGGGCACGGGCGTGATCTTCGAGCAGAGCGGGGACACCGTCGGGAAATGCACGTCGCCGGTGAGGCGGAAGCCGGATTTCCTGGTGGGATCGGCTACGCGGTTCATGCCGACGTCGATGACGACGGCGCCGGGCTTGATCATGTCGGCGGTGACGAACTCCGGCTTGCCGATGGCGGCGATGAGCACATCGGCTTGACGAATGTAGGAGGAGAGATGGGCGGTCTGCGAGTGGCAGACCGTGACCGTGGCGTTGGCCCACTCGGTGCGCGCCATGGCGAGCAGGGCGACGGGTTTGCCGACGATGAGGCTGCGGCCGAGGACGACAAGGTGCTGGCCGGCGAGTTTCACGCCGGAGCGCTTGAGGAGTTCCATGATGCCGGCCGGCGTGCAGGCGGTGAAGCCGGTGCGGTCATCCTGCGCGAGCTTGCCGAGGTTGAGCACGTGGAAGCCGTCGACGTCCTTGTGCGCGGCGATGCGGCGGAAGACGGCGACCTCATTGAAGCCCTTGGGCAGCGGCGACTGGACGAGGATGCCGTCGACGGTGGCATCGGCGTTGAGGCCGTCGATGAGGGCGAAGAGTTCATCCTGCGTGATGGTGACCGGCGGCAGGATGAGGCGGCTCTCGACGCCGATCTCGGCGGACATCTTCTGCTTTTTCGTCACGTAGGAGACCGAGGCGGGATCCTCGCCGACGCGCACGAGGGCGATGCAGGGCTTGCGGCCGGTGAGGGCGGAAACCTGCGCCTTGAGTTCGGCGATGATGTCGGAAGCGATGCGGTTGCCGTCGATGAGTTCCATGGGGAAAAGAAAAAAGCCGGCCACAGCGGGCCGGCCGGGTGGTGAGGCGGGTTACTTCAGCGACATCGACTCGGCGGCGATGACGAGGTCCTTGCCGTCAACGGTGTTGCGGACGGTGCCGGTGATGGAGATCTGCCGGTCAAGGTACGTCTCGATCTGGTCGGTGAGGCGGAGTCGCTTGGTATCCACGTAGGCGAAGCGGCGGCCGGAGGCGTCGATGAGCTGGTAATCGTAGGGCGGATTGGGATTGAGGATCGCGCGCCGGGCGATGACGAGCCGGCCGGCGAAGAGGCGCGGCATGTCGGCGGTGTTGCCGGTGAGCGGCACAGCCCGGCCTACGGTGGAGACCGGGGCGGCGGGGGCGGTGACGGCGACCACGGTCTTGGTCTCCGCCGGGGTGTTGGCGTTGGCGCTGGTGGCGATGAAGCCCTGGAGCTTTTTCTCGAACTTGACCTGGCACCAGTCGCCGGGGGCGAGGCCGATGACCTCGGTCTTGTCGCCGGGCTGGGCGACGGTGAGGACGGGGGCGTCCTTCCGGGGGGCGGCGAGGATGTTGGCGCCCTCGTGGACCTCGAGGCCCTTGGTGATGTCACGATTGTGGGCATAGGCCTCGAAGGTGCCCGAGATCTCGACGCGGCGCCAGCCGGCGGGGGCGTCACCGGTGTAGATGATGGTGTTGCCGCTCTTGAGGCGGGTGATCACGTGGGACTTCGGGTCCGGCTGCAGGAACACGGCGGTGTCGGCCGAGAGGATGTCGGCGGCGGCCAGCCGGGCGAACGGGGTGACGAGGAGGAGGAGAAGGGTGATTTTAATTTTCATCGAAGGCATGGGCTTTCCCCTCGCGGGGAGGCGGACGGGGCACGGCGAAAAGGGATTGGATCTCCTTACTAGAAAGTTGTTTCACGCCGCGCAAAGGAATTCCTTTCAGCCGGAGGGCGCCGATCTGGTAGCGGCGCAGGCGGCGGACCTCGAAGCCGAGGGCGGTGAAGAGCTGGCGGATCTCGCGCTTTTTGCCGTGGTGCATGTGGACATCGAGCTCGGTGGAACTGTGGTCGGCCTTCGGATTGACGAGGTGGGCGCGCTCGACCTTCAGCTGTTCGCCCTCGATGACCACGCCGCGCATGAGCTGGCGGAGGCGGGTGGCGGGGAAGGGCTCCTCGAGCGAAACGTAGTAGCGCTTCACGACGAGGTTGGACGGGTGCATGAGCTTGTGCGCGAGGTCGCCGTCGGACGTGAGGATGACGAGGCCCTCGCTGTCCTTGTCGAGCCGGCCGGCGCAAAAGAGCCGCAACCGGGCCCATTCGCGCGGGAGCAGGTCAAAGATGGTGTGATCGGCGTGGGGATCGCTGTTGCTGCAGACGACCCCGCGGGGCTTGTGCATCACGAGGGCGAGCTTGGGCTGGGCTTGGGCCCGCACGGCCTTGCCGCGGACGGTGACCTTGTCCGTGCCCGGCTCGACTTTCTGGCCGATGGCGGCCGGCGAGCCGTTCACATAGACTTCACCCGCGACGATCAGGGCCTCGGCGGCGCGGCGCGAGCACAGGCCGGCCTCGGCGATATATTTCTGAATGCGGACGGGCTCCATGAGTGCCGGCTGAATGGCACGCGCCCGAGGAGGGCGCAACGAGATTCACGATGGCCAAACCAAGTTTGCCATGCGAGGATTTCGCCAGTAAACTTATCGGCACATGCATCTTTCCGCCCCGCCGTTCAGCGCCTACACCAAGGACAATCCGCTGCCGGCGAAATTGCTGGAAAACCGCGTGCTGAACAAGGATGGCTCAAGCAAGGACACGCGCCACCTGGTGGTGGACATCGCCGGCAGCGGCCTGACCTACAAAGTGGGCGACTCGCTCGGGGTCTACGCCTCCAACCGGCCGCAACTCGTCGAGGAGATCATCGAGTTGCTGGGGGTCACCGGCAACGAACCGGTGATGCCGCCCCGGCTGACCGCCGCCATCAGCCTGCGCGAGGCCCTGACGACCAAGCTTTCCCTGTCGGGGCCGACCAAGAAGATACTCGATACTTTGGCCGCCAAGGCCACGGACGCGGGGGAGAAGGTCCGGCTGGCGGCATTGCTGGCGCCCGGCGCGGAGGAGGTGCGGGAGGCGTTCCTCGGCCAGCGGGAATACATCGATCTGCTCGAGGAATTTCCCGGGGTGAAGCTGTTGCCGCAGGAATTGGTCGATCACCTGCGCCGGCTGATGCCACGCCTGTATTCCATCGCTTCCTCGCCCGTGCTCCATCCCGGGCAGGTGCACCTGACGGTCGCCCCCGTGCGCTATGAGTCCAACGGCCGCCGGCGCTACGGGGTCTGCTCGACGTTCCTGGCGGATCGGGTGACCCGGCGGAAGACACCCATTCCCGTCTTCGTCGCCGAGTCGCATTTCGGCCTGCCTGCCGACCCGGCCAAGGACATCATCATGGTCGGGCCGGGCACGGGCGTGGCCCCCTTCCGGGCCTTTGTGCAGGAGCGGGTGGCGACCAAGGCTCCCGGCCGCAACTGGTTGTTTTTCGGGGATCAGCATGAGGCGACGGATTATCTTTATGGCGACGAATGGAAGCGGTCCCTGACCGAGGGCAAAATGGCCCGGATCGACCTGGCTTTCTCCCGCGACCAGGCCAGGAAAATCTACGTGCAGGACCGCATGCGCGAGAATGCGGCGGAACTATGGGCCTGGCTCAAGGGCGGGGCCTGTTTCTACGTGTGCGGCGACGCCCATCGCATGGCGAAGGATGTGGACGCGGTCCTCCACGAGGTGGTCGCGCAGCACGGCGGCCTGGAGGCGGCGGCCGCCGTCGAATTCGTCAAGCAGCTGAAGAAGGACCGGCGCTACCAGCGCGACGTGTACTGACGCGGGTTGGTCCTGGTTCGGATCGAATTGCTGTAGCGGCGCCCGATGAGCGCTGTCGGCGGTCACTGACCGCCGCTACCGTTCACCTAGGCTGATGCCAAAACTTCACGCTTGCGGCGGGTGGAGTGAGTGCGTGCCATGGGCGCCTCCCCACCATGAGTCTCACCTACAATAATCGAGTGGCCCTTGTCACCGGCGCCGGCCGGGGCATCGGCAAGTCCATTGCCGAGTTGCTCGCGAAGAATGGCGTGAACGTCATCTGCGTCAGCAAATCCGCCGACAGTTGCGGCGCGACGGCGGCGGCCATCATCGCCGCCGGGGGCAAGGCCAAGGCCCTGGCGGTGGATGTGGCCGATGGCGCGGCGGTGGCGAAAGCCAGCGCGGGCCTGCTCGCCGAGTTCGGCCACATCGACATCCTGGTGAACAATGCCGGCATCACGAAGGACGGCCTGTTGTTCCGCATGTCGGAGGCGGACTGGAATGCCGTCATCTCCACCAATCTCACGAGTTGCTTTCATTGGACCAAGCACATCGGCCGCGCGATGACCCAGAAACGCTGGGGCCGCATCGTGAACATCACGTCGGTGGTCGCGCTCATGGGCAACGCCGGGCAGGCCAACTACTGTGCGGCCAAGGCCGGCCTGATCGGCTTCACCAAGTCCATCGCGAAGGAGTTCGCCGCCCGCGGGGTCACCTCCAACGCCGTGGCCCCCGGTTTCATCAAAACCGACATGACGGCGGCCCTTCCACCCGACGCTGCGGAGAAGATCACGGCACTCATCCCGCTCAAACGCCTGGGCGAGGCGGCCGACGTTGCCCACATGACCGCTTACCTTTGTTCGGAGGAGGCGGGATACATTACCGGTCAAGTTTTTACCGTTGACGGCGGGATGGTGATGTGATGCCTCTTGCGCAGCGTATTTCACCCACTTTTATCCAAATGGCCGACCAGAAAACCATCGAGCAGCGCGTCAAAGAGATCATCGTTAACCAGTTGAATGTTAACGAGGAACAAATTACGCCCCAGGCTTCTTTCCTGGATGACCTTGGCGCTGATTCCCTCGACATCGTCGAGCTCATCATGGCATTTGAGGAAGAATTCAAGGACGAGATCAAGGGCGAGATCCCTGAATCCGATGCGGAGAAGCTCCAGACTGTGGGTGACGTTGTCACCTACATCCAGCAGAAGGCTGGTAAGTAATTAAATTTTGGCATTTGAACCGATCGCTCTACCGTCTGGCCCAGCGCTGGCCCGGTAGGGCGTTTTTATTTTCCACCTGAATCAACGATGGAAACCTCCTCTTCTCAACGTCGCGTCGTCGTCACTGGCATGGGTGTGGTCGCCTCGCTGGGCCACAATGTGGCCGACTTCTGGTCGGCGCTCCTGGCCGGCAAGTGCGGCATCGACCGGGTCACCCTCTTCGACGTCAAGGATTACAGCTGCCAGATCGGCGCCGAGGTGCGCGGGTTTGATCCCGCGACCTGCATGGACGCGAAGGAGGTCCGCCGCAACGACCGCTACACCCACTTCGGCTTCAGTGCGGCCAAGCAGGCCGTGACCGACGCCAAGCTCGATCTCACCAAGCTCGATCTGGATCGCATCGGCGTGATCATCGGTTCGGGCATCGGCGGCATGTGGACGATCGAGACCCAGCACAAGATCCTGCTGGAGCGCGGTCCCCGCAAGGTGTCGCCCTTCATGATTCCCGCACTGATCAGCAACATGTGCAGCGGGCTGGTCGCCATCGAACTCGGCGCCCGCGGGCCGAACTTCTCGGTCGTCAGCGCGTGCGCCACCGCCACCCACGCCATCGGCGAGTCCTTTCGCATGATCCTGCACGGCGACGCCGACGTGATGGTCTGCGGCGGTGCGGAAGCGGCCATCACCCCGCTGTCCTATGCGGGCTTCTGCTCGATGAAGGCGATGAGCACCAACAACGACCAGCCGCAGAAGGCCTGCCGCCCCTTTGACCTTAACCGCGACGGGTTCATCATGGGCGAGGGCTCGGGTGTCATCGTCATCGAAAGCCTCGAGCACGCGCAGGCCCGCGGGGCGCACATTTATTGCGAGCTCGCCGGCTATGCCGCCACCTGTGACGCCTTCCACATCACCCAGCCCGATCCCGAGGGCAAAGGGCTGTCGCAGGCGATGACCCGCGCGCTCAAGGATGCAAAGCTCGCCCCGGCGCAGATCGATTACATCAACGCCCACGGCACGTCCACACCCTACAACGACAAGTTCGAGACCCTGGCCATCAAGAAGGTGTTCGGCGAGGCGGCCGCGAAGGTCATGATCAGCTCGACCAAGTCCATGACCGGCCATCTCCTCGGCGCCGCCGGCGGCATCGAGGCGATCGTCAGTGTGATGACGATCCAGACGGGGGAGGTGCCCCCGACCATCAATCTCGAGACCCCCGATCCCGATTGCGACCTCGACTACGTGCCCAACGTCAAGCGGAGCGCCAAGGTGAACACCGTGCTCTCGAACAACCTGGGCTTTGGCGGGCAAAATGCGGCGCTCGTCTTCCGCCGGCTTTGAGCGGTTCTGACTTTCGAGGCAGGGCGCGGCCGCTGGGCGCGCCGCAGGG
This sequence comes from Oleiharenicola sp., assembly GCA_031390295.1. GTDB lineage: Bacteria > Verrucomicrobiota > Verrucomicrobiia > Opitutales > Opitutaceae > Lacunisphaera. The sequence goes on along the minus strand of JANMTJ010000049.1, from coordinate 451 downwards.
GCTTCGCGGACGGCCCGGCGGGCCGTCCCTACCGGCGCTGCCGCGCCAAAGTCCAGCGGTTACGGGCGTGCGGGTACAAACCGCTTTTCGGGTCGTCAAAATTACCCGTTGACGCGACCGGAGCCCGCCCTTTTATCTCGCGCTCTTTGGTTTGGGGCAAGTTAGCTCAGTTGGTAGAGCAGAGGACTGAAAATCCTTGTGTCCTCGGTTCGATTCCGAGACTTGCCACCACTTTTCTTTCTAGGGCAGAAAGAAAAGTGCCCTCCGTAGCCTAGGCGAAGGAGGGCTTTACACGATCGGTCTGGTCGGCGGCTTGAGACCCGAGAACCAGGCTTGCCTGCCGGGCACCACCGGACTTGGTTGGCGCAGGCCAATCTATATGAAACGACTGATTGCTGTATTGCTCGCGGGGCTGTGTTGCGCGGCTTGTGGGGCTGACGACAAGGAGAAG
>JANMTJ010000041.1:0-2421 GCA_031390295.1 Oleiharenicola sp. | reverse complement strand
GGCCGGGGCGTCGGCGCGGACGGCGGGAGGCACGCCCTCGGGCCAGAGCGGAATCACGGGATGGTCGGAGAAGGCGGCGCTGGCGGAGGTGAGGAGCGAGGACATAAGCAACAGGGGGAGTTTCATAAGAGGAAGAGGGGGAAAGGCTCCATCGAGCTAAGGCCGGGGCGCCGCCAGCTTGATCGGCACCGGGCGGTTGCGGTCGCACTCGAGGCGGCCGTCCCTGGCGAAAAGCTCGGTGACCAAAATCGAGCTGCGGCGCAGGTCCAGCGAGTCCTTGTCCTGGGGGCTGATCGTGCCGGCGCGCCCGGGATGCGTGAAATAAAACAGATAGGCGCGGTCGCCATTCACGACGACGCCCGGGTGTCCGCCGTTCACGCCGTCGTCCGCGCCCGTGCCGGGCGTGCCGAGCAGGTTGTCTGACTGTGCGGTCCAGTTGAGCAGGTCGTCCGAGCGATAAACCCCGAGGCCCCGCCACAGATCGACCAACATCCAGTAAGCGCCCTTCCAGCGGAAAACATACGGGCCTTCGCCGGCCCGTTCGCCGACGCCGGTACATTTGCCCTTGTCCGTCCACGTGTTCAGGTCGGGACTGTCGGCGTAGTAGATGGATTTGTGGTCGCGCTCGTTGTTGTACCACATCCGCCAGCCGCCACCGGGAAGCGGATGGACCGCGGCGTCGATGACGCGGTCGGAGGCGAGGTTCAGGGCGGACGCGTAGGTCCACTGGCGCAGATTGGCGCTGGTCAGGTGCACGATGCGGCGCGGGTGCTGCCAGTTCTCGAACACGCCCGGGACCACCGTGAGGAACAGGTGATGGGTGCCATCGGGCGCGGTGACGATATCGGGCGCCCAGAGCGTCGGCGTGGCGCCGCCGATCTCCGGCGGCAGGGTGATGTCGGCGGTGCCCAAGTAGGCCCAGGTCACGCCGCCGTCGGCCGACTCGGCGATGCCAATGGGCGTGCCGTGCACCCAGGCGACACCGGACCGACCCGGGACGTTGGCGCGGCGGTTCGTGTCGAACATCCACCAGCGGCGCACCTGCGGGTTCCAGATGACGACCGGGTCGGCGGCGCCGTCGAACACGGGGTCACGGAAAAGCGGCTGGGGGGCGGTGGGCGTGTCGGCGGTCGCGGACGCGAACGGCAGCGCGGGAACGGAAAGTAATGCGAGTAGGAGGGAAAGGAGGCGCGATTTCATGAGGGCAAATATTCCGTCATCCTGAGTGCAGCGATGGTGCGCGGTCGATGAAAACGACATGATGACCAATTCGGGCGGATTGGCCACTCTGCTTCGATGGAGATAATGGCTGCAGGATGGAGATTCCGGACGTTGGGCTGTAGGGCGGGATCTCCAAATCCCGCCTTTCGCAACCGATGTCAGCGGCGAGGCGGGGTTCGGAGACCCCGCCCTACAATAAAACGGGTCGCAGCGAACAGCCTCACATTTCCAGCACGACAACGGACATGGCCGGCAGGGTGACGCTGAGCTGGTCGCCGGTGCGCAGCGCACCGGCGAAGGGCTGCGGCTTGACCGTGTCGGGGGCGGCGAAGGTGTTGTGCGCGTCCATGGCGGAACCGGTGAGGATGCGGCCGCTGATCGCGCCGGCGGTCACGCCCTCGAGGGTGGCGGCGACGGTGATCGGCTCCGTCGGATGGAGGTTTACGAGCGAAAGGTGGATCTTGCCGGCGGCGTTGCGCGAGGCGGAGGCGCTGACGCGCGGCAGTTTCTCCGCACCGTGGACGTAGTCGGGGGTCGTCAAGTCGACCTTTAGGCTCGTGGCGCCCTGGTGCACCTTGAACATCTCGAAGACATGATAGGTTGGAGTGAGGAGCATCTTCTCGTTGTCGGTGAGAATGACGGCCTGCAGCACATTCACCATCTGGGCGATGTTGGCCATGGTCACGCGGTCGGCGTGTTTCTGGAAGATGTGGAGGTTGAGCCCGGCGACGATGGCATCGCGCAGGGTGTTGTTCTGGCGGAGGAAGCCGGGGTTGGTGCCCGGTTCGACGTCATACCAGGTGCCCCACTCGTCGATGATCAGGCCGACCTTTTTACCCGCATCGTACTTGTCCATGATCGCGCTGTGCTTCGTGACGAGCGTGTCCATCTCCAGCGTGTTGCGCAGGGTGGAGAACCACTGGTCCTCGCCGAATTCCGTGGCCGAGCCCTTCTTGTTCCACTTGCCGGTGGGCAGCGTATACCAGTGCAGCGAGAGGCCGTTCATCTGCTTGGTGGCGGTGGCCATGAGCTCCTCGGTCCAGGCGAAATCCTTGCCGTTGGCGCCGCAGGCGATGCGGTAGACGGGATTGGCACGGTCGTAGTTTTTGACGAACGTGTTGTAGCGCTTGAAATTGTCCGAGTAGTACTGCGGCGTCATCGTGCCGCCGCAGCCCCAGCTCTCATTGCCCACGCCGAAGT
>JANMTJ010000013.1:0-3219 GCA_031390295.1 Oleiharenicola sp. | reverse complement strand
CGGCTAAGGCGACCAGGGCCTCTCGGCACCGGACCCACTTTCAATGAAACCACTTTGGGAAATCAGCACATCAGACCATGGCGGCACCAAGGAAAGCATCATGCGCCGGGGCACCCTCTTCCAGTTGGCCAACGGCTACATGGGCTGGCGCGGCACGCTGGACGAGGCCGGCCCCGCGGAGGCGGCGGGCATCACGCTCGCGGGGATCTTCGACCAGGTGGGTTCGGCGTGGCGGGAACCCGTTAACGCGCCCAATGGCGGCTACACGCGGGTCCTGCTCGATGGCGTGGAACTCACCGGACCGGAGGACCGGGCAAGTTTACCCGCCTACGGCGGCGCCAAAGGCGACCAGGGCCCGGCCCCTACCAGGGAGAAAAGGGAGGATGGTCCGCTCAAAATGGCGGCGGTGGCGTCGCACCGCCAGACGCTGCATTTCGCCAACGCGCTCCTGGAGCGCGAGACCACCTTCGCACGGGACGGGAAGAAGCTCACGGTCCGCTCGACGCGTTTCCTGAGCGCCGACGAGCCCCACGTCGGGGTCGTCCGGTTTGCGGTGCGGTGCGACCACGACGCCGACCTCGCGATTCGCACGGGCATCGACGGCCACATCTGGGACCTGAACGGCCCGCACCTGCCCCTGCTCGCAGCTGACCGGCGGGAGGGCGTGCTTTGGGTGGAAGGATTCACGCACGAGGCGGGGAAGCGGGTCGCCGTGGCCGAGGCCGTGGCGGCGCGGCTGGGCGACGAGTCCGTCGTGACGGAAGGGGAGCGCCACCTGCGCGGCTTCGCGTTCCGGGCGAGGGCGGGGCAGGAGTACGTTTTCGAGAAATTCTTCGCGATCTACACGGACAACGACCCGCTGGACCTGCCGCCCGCGGCGGCGGCCATCGCGGCGGTGCAGCGCGCCCGGTCGCAGGGCTACGACGACTGCCTCGCGCGGCACAGCGCGACGTGGACGCGCCGCTGGGAACGCGGCGACGTGGTGATCGAAGGCGACGACGAGGCGCAGCTGGCGCTGCGTTACAGCATCCTGCAGCTGCTCATGGTCGCGCCGGTGAACGGCAGCGCGAACTCGATCCCCGCCCGCGCCCTCTCGGGGCAGGTCTACAAGGGCGCGGTCTTCTGGGACACGGAGATGTTCATGCTCCCGTTCTTCCTGCACACCTGGCCGGAGAAGGCCGTGGAGCTGCTGCGCTACCGCATCCGGACGCTCGACGGCGCCAGGCGAAAAGCGGCGACGGAGGGGCCGGGCTACCGCGGGGCGTTCTACGCCTGGGAAAGCCAGGACACCGGCGACGACGCCTGCACGTATTTCAACATCGGCGACCCGATCACGGGCCGCGAGCTGCGCACGCATTTCCGTGACAAGCAGGTCCACATCAGCGGCGACGTCGCCATCGCGATGTGGCAGTATTTCGCGGTCACGGGTGACGACACCCTGCTGGTGGAGGGCGGCGCGGAGGTCATCCTAGAGTGCGCGCGGTTCTACTACTCGTATGCCCATTTCAAGAAGGACCGCGGCCGGTTTGAGATCCTCGATGTGATCGGGCCCGACGAATACCATGAGCGCGTCAACAATAACGCCTTCACCAACCTGGTGGTGCAGGAGACCTTCGCGATCGCCAACGCCACGGTCGAACACCTCCGGCAGCATCACCCCGCGGCGCTGCAGGTCTTGCTGCGGAAGATCGACATCACGGCCGAGCTCGCGAGCTTCGCCGACGCCGCGGCCCGCCTGTATGTCCCGGCGCCCGACGCCGCGACCGGCGTGATCGAGCAGTTCGACGGGTATTTCAGGCTGCGCGATGCCACCGTCGAGGAGCTGAGGACCAAGATGGTCCACCCCAACGAGTATCTGGGGGCGGGGCAGGGCCTCGCCGTGCCGACCAAGATCATCAAGCAGGCCGACGTGGTCATGATGCTGAACCTTTTCAAGTCGCGCTTCCCGGCCGCGATCAAGCAGGCGAACTGGAATTACTACGAGCCACGCACGGAACACGGCTCCAGCCTCAGCGCCTGCGCCTACGCGCTGGTCGCGACGGAATTCGGCGAACTGGATTTCGCCTACAAGTATTTCCTCAAGACCGCGCAGATCGACCTCCAGGCCAACTACAAGGTGTATGTCGGTACGGTCTTCATGGGCGGATCGCACCCGGCCGCCAACGGCGGGGCATGGATGACCGCCGTGCTCGGCTTCGGCGGCGTGCACCTTGAGGGCGACCGGGTCGTCATTAACCCCCGGCTCTACGCCAAATGGCAGGCCCTGGCCTTCGGGCTGGAATACAAGGGCGACCGCTTCCGGATCCGTCTCACGACCGACACGGTCACCGTGACTCCGCACCCGGACAACCGCGGCGAACACACTTTCGTGATCGCGGGCGAGACCGTCGTCTGCGCCGCCGGCGAGCCGGCGACCGTGGCTTATCGCCGGGGGGCGGCGTCCGCCGTGATCGTGGCCGCAAATTCAAAGGCATCATGAACACCCCGCTTCCCTGGATCCGCGCGCTTCGCTGCTCGTTCCTGTCCGGAATCTGCGCCACCACCCTCGCTGCCGCCCCGGCCGGCCAAATCGGCGCCGACCTCCCGTGGACCACGGTCGAGGCCGAGGACATGCGCGGCACCGGCACCCTGCTCGGGCCGGCCTACGCCCCGCACCGGTTGGAGACCGAGGCGTCCGGCCAGAAGGCGGTGCAACTGGCCCGCGTCGGCGGACACGTGGAGTTCGCGGCGCCCGTCGCGTCCAATTCCCTGGTGATCCGCTACCACCTGCCCGATGCGCCCGCCGGCGGCGGCACGGCCTCGACGCTCCGCCTGCTGGTCAACGGCCGGTTCGTCCGGGAGCTGGCGCTCTCTTCGCGGAAGGCGTGGCTCTACGGCAGCTACCCGTTCTCCAATGACCCGAATCAAGGAAAGCCGCGGAATTTCTACGACGAGCTGCGGGTGAAGGACCTCGGGATCGCCCCGGGCGACGTCGTGCGCCTGGAGAAGGCGGCCGACGACGGCATCGCCTGCGTCCTCGACCTCGTCGACCTCGAGCTCGTGCCGCCGCCGCTGGCCCGGCCGGCGGGTTCGCTTTCCGTGCTCGATTTCGGCGCGGGCGGCCGGGGCGCGACTGATGACACCGCGGCCTTGCTCGCGTGCATTGCCGCGGTGCAACCGCGGGGCGGGGTGGTGTGGGTGCCCGCGGGCGACTACACGCTCACCGGCGACATCGTCGTG
>JANMTJ010000707.1:0-3072 GCA_031390295.1 Oleiharenicola sp. | reverse complement strand
TCATGACCGGCTATCGGGGTAGGGCGGCGAGTCCCTTCGTCGCCACGGCGCGGAACAGAGTCCGTACCCTACCGGTTTAATCCCGCTGGTCATTCTGAAAGCAGTTCCGCGCCCTCCAAGGTTAGCAGCCGGGTCTTGGTGCGGACTCCGCCCGGCGCGGAAAAACCGGTCATCTTGTCGTTGGCCGAGACCACGCGATGGCAGGGCACGATCAGCGGCCACGGATTGGTGGCGAGGGCCACACCGACCGCGCGCGCGGCTTCGTTGCCCAAGGCCATGAGCTTGGCGATTTCTCCGTAGCTTTTCTTGTAGCCGGGCTTGATGCCCTGCGCGTGCAGGTAGACTGCCTCCTGAAAATCCGTGACGCGCGACCAGTCCAGTCGCGTGCCGGAGAAATCCTGCACCTGCCCCTGGAGATGCTGCTGCACCCGCTGGATGACCAGCTGCACCCACTCGGGGACCGGTTCGGTGGCGGGCAAGCTGCGGGCCTTCGCGGCGATATGCTGCCCGGTGAGTGCCTCCGTCTCCTCGGGCAATTGGAAACCCGTGAGGCCGGCATCATTCCACGCCATGCCACAGGTGCCGAAGGCCGTGGGGAAAAGGGTGTGCGGCATGGGAGGGAAGCGGTAAGCTGTCAGCAGTAAGCAGTATGCTGCATGCAGGGGCATGCTTCCAGCCACCCCGTCATCCACAAGAGCGTAAATCGGGTGGGAAATTCTGCGGTAACCAGTAATCGATGAGCGGGTGGCGCTGGCCCTCAAATGTGAAGGCTGACCATTCCGAGCTGATAGCTTATCGCTTAAAGCTTAGGGCTGGCTCGCTCATAAGGGCTGGCCTCGCGGCGCGACACCTGCTTTTGTCCGCCTTCTTGCCCATGCCACAAAACCGATTCTACAACGCCTTCGACATGCAGGAGTGGGGCAGCAGCCGGAAGCCCGACTATCGCAGCCCGTTCCAGATCGACCGCGACCGGATCATCCACGCGCACGCCTTCCGCAAGCTCCAGTCGAAGACCCAGGTGTTCCTCAGCGGTGAATACGATTTCTACCGGACGCGGCTCACCCATTCCATGGAAGTGGCCCAGATCGGACGCTCCATCTGCCACTTCCTCCTCAGCCGGGGTGATCCGCTGAAGGAGGATTTTTACATCGATTCCGATCTTGTCGAGGCCTGCAGCCTGGCGCACGACATGGGCCATCCGCCCTTCGGTCACAGCGGCGAACGCACCCTGCAGGAACTGATGAAGCGCCGGGGCGGTTTTGAGGGCAACGCGCAGACGCTGCACCTGCTCTGCGAAACCATGTACCAGAACGAGTCCGGGGTGCGGGGCATGCAGCCGACCCGCGCGCTGCTCGACGGCGTGCTCAAGTACAAGAAACTCTACACCGAGTTTCCCACGCCCCCGCTGAATCACTTCATCTACGATTCGCAATCCCCGGTGCGCGACTGGGTGTTTGGCGGGGAGAAGATCCCGGGCGCCCTCATGCGCGGCGAGGCGCTCAACAACTTCAAGAGCGTGGAATGCCAGATCATGGACTGGGCCGATGACGCCGCCTATTCGCTCAACGACATCGTGGACGGCGTGCGCGCCGGGTTCCTGACCGTCGAGCGGGTCGAGCGGTGGGCCGACGGCGAGACGATCGGCGCCGCCGAGCAGCGGCACCTGGACACGCTGTTTGACGCCCTCAAGCGCGACCGGCTGGAGAACACCTTCTCGCAGAAGATCGGCGTGTTCATCCAGGCCTGCCGGCTCAAACCGCGGGACTGTTTCATGGCGGAAAAGACCAACCGCTACGCCTACGACCTCATCATCGAGGAGTCCGCGCTCAACGAGGCGGCATTCTTCAAGAAGATGGCCAACGACATCATCTTTGAGAGCCCGCAGCTCGAGCAGCTCGAATACAAGGCGCGCACCATCCTCAATGCGCTCTACAACGATATCTGGGAGAACAACGCCGAGCGCAACGAGCGCGTCATCCGGATCCTGCCGGCCAACATCAGCCGCCTGATCGAGGCGGAAAAGTCCCAGGACGGGAAAGCCCGCCGCATCTGCGATTTCCTTTCCGGCCAGACCGATGGCATGGTGGTGCGCACCTACCGCCGGTTGTTCGACCCCGAGTTTGGCTCGTTCCGCGACTTGAATTAATCCACGCCCTGGTTGGCGTTGAAGGCGCGGGAACGCAACGGGGCGTGGCGGATCAGGTCGGCGTGCGGGAGACCGCGGACGGCATCGGCCCCGGGCGGGGCATATTCCAGCCGGAAGCTGGCGGACCAGGCATCGCCCGGCGGCACTTTTTGGAACGGGATCGCTTCGGCGCCGGGCTTCCGGGTGTCCACGATCCACCAGCGGGGCTGCGTGAGATCGAGGTGCACAGCGTGCTTGGCGCCGGGCTTCAGCACCACGATGTCGGCCGCGGTCGGTGCGGGTTGGTCGTAGGATTTCTCCCCGACCCAGGTGTAGTTGTTCCCGGTGAAGCGAGTGTTCGGCACGAGCCGGAATGACTTCCCGTCGGGCAGGTTCACGATGGCCAGGTCCTTGTCGCCGTAGTTGTGCAGGGTGATGGTCAGGCCCAGTAGCGGCTGCGGCTGCCAGGGCTGGCCGGGAACGGGAGTCGGGCGCTGCGGCGGGCGGTCGATGGCGAAAGTGATGCCGAGCGGTTCCCAGGTGGTGTCTTTCAGCACGGCGATGCCGGACGAGCCGACGGCAACGGTGACGTCCATCGGCGCCCCGGCCTTTTCGATGCCCAGCTTCTCCATGCGGGTGGCGGCGTCCTGGTGCATGAAATAGGCCTCGATGCCGAAGCGCACGTTCACGCCGTTCATGTCCGCGGTCATCACCCGGCCGCGGATATATGGGCCGGCATGCGGGGGCGTGTCGCTGAGCGAGACCAAGTCGGCGAGGCCGTAGGCGTTGACCTTGAGTTCGGCAAACACGACCCGGTCGCGCAGCTTTTGCGTCTCACGGTAGTCGTAGCTTTTCACCCAGTTCGCAGTCTCGCCGCGGCAGAGGGCGGGGGGCACGGTATTGATCTCGTAGTTCAGGCGGACGAAGGCGCCGCGCATGGGATCGTT
>JANMTJ010000555.1:0-2765 GCA_031390295.1 Oleiharenicola sp. | reverse complement strand
GCTTTCCTGGTCGTGGGTGATTTCTTGCTCACAGGGATTGTTTCAAGTTCAAAGTAATATCGAGGCGAAGGATTCCGTCTTTCAGGGAAAGCCGGACGATGACAAGCGAAAGATTTGGCAGACGGTCATTTGCCTGAGCCGATGTCAGGGGGCCGGGGACAACGCTTGGGGCTCAAATCAGTTGCGGCTAATGATCTGTTCGAGGGTAATCTTGATGGGCGAGACAGAGCAATCAGCCCTTAAAGACACGAAACCATCGCGGTAACGGTCGAAAATGGGCCATAAAGCGGCCTGATCAGTCTCGGGGATGGCGAGGCTCTTGATCGCCTCCCGCGACCAAAAGGCGTACTTGCCCTCCGCGATGTCGGGCGGGAGCCGGTCGATGGGCGTTTTGCAGCGGAACAGGAACATCAGCCAGTGCGTCTCACCCTGATAGGCTTTCTCGGCGATCATGGCGAACAGGTGCATGTCCTCCTCGCGTACGACGAGGCCGGTCTCCTCGGCGGTCTCGCGCACCGCGCACTGGAGCGGAGACTCGCCGGTCGCCATTTCCAGTTTGCCGCCGATGGGCGTCCACACCCCGAGGTTGGGTTGCTTGGCGCGCAGCATCAGGAGCTGCTCGCCCGCGCGGTTTTCGATAAAGACCAGGACGCTGATCTTGTAGGGCAGGGCGGGTGTCATCGGTGACGCAAGCGTGGTTCTTGTCGGCAACCGGGCAAACAAATCCTCCGCCATAATCGGCTTTGACCGGAGTGGATCGGGGCGGCAGATACAGTGCATGCGATACTGGGTTTCGTGGGCGTTGGTGCTTTGGGGATTGGCGGGAGCTGCGCCGGCGGCTCCGCCGATGAAATGGGAGAGCCTGATGCTGATGAAGGCTGCCGCGGAGAAAGGTGAGCCGGAGGCCCAGTTTCTCATCGGGCTGCAATACAAGGTTGGCGACGGTTTCGTGCGCGACCGGACAGAGGCTGTGAAGTGGCTGCGCAAGGCGGCCGAGTCCGGTCATGTCGAGGCGCAATATGCCTTGGGCGATCTCCATGCTGCTCCCGATCCCGAGAATGGGCTGGCCGATCCGGCCGAGGCGGAGAAATGGCTGAGCATGGCGGCGGAACAGGGCAATCTCGAGGCCATATCACGTCTCAGCGACGAGGAAGAGAAGCGGTTGCGGTCTGCGGCGGAAAATGGCGACCCCGCGGCCATCTCACGCCTCGGTGCTTTTCTGGCCAAAAATCCGATCAAGCGTCGCTATTACACCCAAGAGAATCACCTGCCTGTGGACCCGGCCCTGACAGAGAAAGGAAAGCCTGTTTCTGCCGATGGCCGTGAAGCTCAACCGGCCAGCCGTGCTCCCGACGAGCCCGGTGCCAAGTCCCGGCAGTTGGACGAGGACCCCGCCGAGACGGTGCGTTGGAGCCTGCTTCTGTCCGGCCTGCGCGGGGCCGACGCGTATCTCGTTCGCGGCTTCCTGCTGGAAAACGGCATTGTGGTGAATCGCGACCTCGTTGCCGCCGCCGACAGCTATCGTAAGGCGGCGAAACAAGGCGATGCACGCGCACAATGGCGGCTGGGATTGATGTATGCGGAGGGCCGGGGCGTGGCCAAGGATATGGTCGAATCCCGCGTGTGGTTAAACTGGGCCGCCAACAATGGTTCCCCGGAGGCCGCGGAAGCGCTTTCCAGGCTCAAAGCCGCCCGGACGCCGGTGGCGATTGAGGCCGTCGGCAATCCTGCCCCAGGGCAGCCTGGCCCCCGCGGTAATAATTAGCCGGAATCAGACCCGGAAAAATTTCGCGTGACCTTTTAAAAAAGTCAGGTACCTAAACTCCTGAACGGGCCGCCTTCATTGTGCAGCCCGTTTTTTCATCTCCAGCCCGAACCATCATTGATTGCGGGGCCAACCGCACCGTACTGGGAGTATTCATCCAGGACGATGGCCGGCTGCAATGCGTCCATTCCGCCATGGAGCTGTTTTCGGTCCAGGCCGTCGGTGAAGATCGCTGGCTGGAAAACACCGCGACAGCCCTGCGATCCCTCAGGTCCGGTTACCCGGAAACCGGACCGGTGGTGCTGGTGCTCCCGGCGCACCTGACCCTGACCAAGCAGAGCAAGACCCCGCGGGTGGACCCGGCCAAGCGCGAGAAGGTCATCCACTTCGAGGCGGAACAGGCCATTCCCTACGCCTTGGCTGACGTCGTGTGGGACAGCGTGATCTCGGGCGAGGGGGAGGCCGAACAGGAGGTCGTGCTCGTTGCGGCCAAACGGGAGATTATCGAGCAACTTTGCGCCGCGGCCCTGTCGGCGGGATTCACACTGCACCGGATTCTGCCCTCCTCACTGGCCACTCTCGCCGGCTATCGGCTGGCGCAACCGGCCCAGGCGCAGCCGGCACTGATCCTGAATCTGGGCGGACGCTCGACCACCTTGCTCCAAGTGGAGGGCAAGCGCTTCGTGGCACGGACGCTTTCGCTCGGGGGCGGCACCATCACCCAGCAACTCGCCGAAAACCAGGATTGCGATCCCGACGAGGCCGAGCAGATCAAGCTTTCCGAACGAAGTGCGGGCTTGGTGGCCGATGCGATGGAAACGCTGGCCACGCGGCTGGTGCAGGAAATCAGCCGTTCGGTGATGCATTTCGGGAGGCAGGGTGGAATGGCGAACCCGGACCGGGTGTTTCTGACCGGAGGCAGCGCCGGGCTGGCGGGCCTGGGCGAATTGCTCGCCACCAAGTTGAAAATCCCCGTGGAGCGGTTTTGTGCGCTCAGTGC
>JANMTJ010000677.1:0-3277 GCA_031390295.1 Oleiharenicola sp. | reverse complement strand
AAGTGGTATGGCCGGCGCATCCCCGAGGAGGATTACGACCGGGCGATCCGGCAGGTGATCGATTTGCGCCGGGCGATGGATCTGTTGCTGGCCCAACCCGGCGTCGATGCCGCGCGCACGGCCTTCGTGGGCCACGATTTTGGCGCGATGTATGGGATGATCGCCGAGGCGGCCGACCGGCGCGCCCGCACCTATGTTTTCATGGCACCCACGCCTCACTTCCTCGACTGGTTTCTCTTCGCCCGCAAGCCCAAGGACCTGGAGTCATACCAGCGCCAGATCAGCACCATCGATCCGGTCAGCTTTGTGGCCCGGCTCGCCCCCGCCTCGGTCTTTTTCCAATTTGCCAGCAAGGACCAATATGTGACCGCGGAAGAGGCGGCCGAGTTCTACGCCGCCGCCCTGCCACGCAAGCAGGTGGCGACCTACGAGGCGGGCCACGACCTGCACACCGCCGAGGTCGCGGCCGACCGCGTGGCGTGGCTGGCGCGCGAGCTCAGCCTCCCTTAGCCGGGACCGTCACGCCTTCCGCCGGGCGATCCAGGCGCGGACGTTCTCCTCCAGCAGGTTCATCGGCAGCGCGCCGTTTTTCAGCACGAGGTCGTGATAGTCGCGAAGGTTGAACTTCGGCCCAAGTTCCCGCTTCGCCTGTTCGCGCAGCTCCAGGATCTTGAGCATGCCGACCTTGTAGGAACAGGCCTGGCCGGGGACCACGATGTACCGGTTCGTTTCGGAGAAGATTTCCCGCTCGGAGCTCGCCGTGTTGGCCCGGAAATAATCCATCACCTGCTGGCGCGTCCATTTCCGGGCGTGGATGCCGGTGTCCACCACGAGGCGCACGGCCCGCAGCAGCTCGTCGGAGAGCCGGCCGAAGTCCTGGTAGGGGTCCGCGTAGAATCCGAACTCCTTCGGGAAATACTCCGCGTAGAGCGCCCAGCCCTCGGAGTAGGCCGTGTAGCCGCCGTATTTGCGGAATTTCGGCATGTGCTCCAGCTCCTGGGCGATCGCGGTCTGCATGTGATGCCCGGGGATGGCCTCGTGGTGGGCCAGCGTCTCCATCTCCCAGATCGCCAGCGCCCGCATGTCGAGCGTGTTGATGTAATAGTAACCCGGGCGCGACCCGTCGGCCGACGGCTGCTCGTAGAACGCGGCCGCGGAACCCTTCTCGCGGAATGGCTCGACCTTCTTGACCACCAGCGCGGCCTTCGGTTTCACCCCGAAGAAATCGTCCAGCCGCGCGGTCATGGTGGCGATCACCTCGTTGGCGCGCTTGATGTAGGCCGCCTTGCCCTCGTCGTTGGTCGGATAAAAGAACTGCGGGTCGTCGCGCATGAACTTCAAGAACGCGGCCAGGTCCCCCTTGAACCCGACCTGCTTCGCGATCGCCCTCATGCCGTCATGGATGCGGGCCACCTCGCGCAGCCCCAGCTCATGCACCTCGTCGGCCGTGAGCGATGTGGTCGTGTGGGTGCGGAGCTTGAAGTTATAGTAATCGCGCCCCTCGGGCAGCTTCCAGACCCCGTCCTCGTCGGTCGCGACTTTCGCCTGCGCCTCGAACAGGGCGATGAGCTTCTCGTAGGCGGGCTTCACCGCATCGAGCAGGGCCGTGCGGGCGTCGGTGATGAGCTGCTGCTTGGTGGCCGCGTCGGCATCCTTCAACGCGCCGACCTTGGTCTCGATATCCTCCAGCAGGGCGCTCTTCGCGCCCTTCGTGTCAAAGGGCGCGCCGGTGATGATCTCACGACAAGACTCGACCAGGAGCGGATAAACAAACTTTGGGGGCAATATACCCCTCGCCGACTGCGCCGCGGCCACCGTGGCCAGCTGGTCGAACATCGCCGGCATCGCCCGCAGGCGCGCCAGGTAGGCCCGGGCGTCGGCGACCCCGTCCACCGCATGGAAATTGATCAGAAACGCCGGCGCATCGGTGTGCATGCCGCCCATCTGGGTGAACGGATAGTCGTGGTTGCGCCATTTCCAGCCCTCGATCGTCTGCTCGGCCTGCGCGACGAACAACCGGTAGCTCATCTGGGCCTGATCATCCAGCCAGTCGAAGCGGATCGTGCGCTTCAACTCGGCGAGGTCCTGCACTGAGAACACGAATTCCGCCAGCCGGTTCTCCTCGGAATAATCGTCCCACTTGTCATGGTCCTTTTTCAGTCCGAGATAGCCTTGGGCGCTCGGGCTGCGGTCCACGCCCTCGTCAAAGACCCGGTCGAGAAACGCGTTGGCCTTGGCGGACTCGGCCGTGATGCGCTCGGCCATGACGGCTTTCTGGGTGATGGCGGAAGTGGCGGCGAGGTTGAGGCAGAGTCCGGCCGCAAGCGCGACTCCGGCAAAGAGGGTGCGGTGATTCATATGCCGGCAGCTTGCAGTCCACCCCGCCGGCCGGCAAGCCCGCTGCGACCAACGGCGGGTTTTCGCCGTCGGACGGACGGCCCGCTCAATCGTAACGCAGCCCAACACCCATCAGCCAGGCGTCCAGCATCCGGGCCGTGCCCAGCGTGTCGGCCCACGTGGCCAGCGGCACTTCGCGCGCGCCGCGCGCCAGCGCCTCCGCCAACGCATCAGCCTCGTAGGCGTAGAGACCCACGCCGGGACTCCTGATCTCGATGGTCTCGGGTGCATCCCCGCCCCGACGGTGCAAAATAATTCGCTCGGTTTTGCCCTCCAGACCCGGCGTAAACGGATTGGGCACGTCCACCCACCCCTTGGTCCCATGGATTTGAACGGAATTGTCGTTGAGCACCGTCGCACCACAGGAGAGCTCGGCCAGGATGTCACCGGGAAACTTGACCACCGCGGTGGCGAAATCATCGGTGCCGGCCTGCGGGTGTAGCCGGCCTGTCCCATGGAACTCCACCGGTTCCGCAAAATCCTTTCCCTGCACCGCGCCGGCGATGTGGCGTGAATATGTCACCGGGTAACAACCCAGATCGAGGATGGTGCCGCCTCCGAGCGACTTCTTGAACATGCGGTGCTCGGGATTGAAGTCCATGAGCACGTTGAACGAGGCACGGATGAGCCGCACCTCGCCGATAGCACCGCCGCGCACCAGCTCCACCACCTTTTTTGTCTGCGGGTGGAAACGATACATGTACGCCTCCATCAGCAGCACCCCGTGCTTTTTCGCCGCGGCGATGACTCTCTCCGTGTCGGCCAGGCGCAAGGTGAGCGGCTTCTCGCAGAGGATGTGCTTGCCGGCCGCGGCGGCCTTGATCGCCCACTCGGCATGCCATGGGTGCGGCGTGCCGATATAGACCGCCTCGACCTCGGG
>JANMTJ010000667.1:0-3939 GCA_031390295.1 Oleiharenicola sp. | reverse complement strand
GAGATGTCGCGGAGGATTTCCTTGCGCTCGATTTTCTTCGAGACGCCGAGCATCGAGAAGATGATCTTGGGGGCTTCGGGCTGGGCCATGGGTGCGCAAGCAAAGGCAGCCGGCGGCCCGAGGCAACGCAATCGTTACGCCATGCCGGATATCACCTCGCAATCGTTCGTACTGTAGCGGGGGTCCATGACCGCCGCCGAGAATCTCGTGATGTTCGTCCGGCGGTCACAGACCGCCGCTACAGGGCCGGCTCGGTCAGCGCCTGAGCAGGAGATGGGTGAGCCAGGCAGCCAGCAGCAGCAGGACGACGCCCACCGCGATCCGGATCGCCAGCTTCTTGTGCCGCTTGGAGGCCTCGGCGGGAGATTCCCCCTTGACCGGATGGACCAGGAAAATGCGAATCTTATCCGGGATGTTTTTGAGCTTCTGGGGCGGGAGATAGGTGCCCTTGAGGTTCAATTGGTTTTTTACCTGCAGGTAAATCAGGCTGGTCATCGCGATACCGCCTGGATCAGCCAGCGGTTGGACCCGGGCGGCCACGTTGACCGTATCACTGAAAATATCTTCCTGCACATCGACCAATTCACCCAGATTCAGGCCGATGCGGACCGCATATCGTTTTTCGAGCGGAACCCAGGCATTGTTGGCCTCGATGGCGGCCAGCACGCTCTGGCTGCAGGTGACCGCGGCCAACGCCGTGGGAAACTCGGCCATGGAGCCGTCACCCAGAAATTTAACCAGGCGTCCGCCCGCGCGTGGTATTTCCGCACGGAGAAGCTTTTCCAGTTCGCCTACACAAAAGAGCGCCTGGGCCTCGTCCTTGGCCATCATCGCGCTGTAACCGCACATATCGAGGAACATCACGGCCGCCAGACGGCGGTTTTGTTGGGCAAAGCCAGGGGTGGTATCCATAATCGCAGCCCCATTCGATAGCTATTCCGGCCTGAGGCACAAGAGAGGAATCACGCCAGACGGTCACGGGACCATCAGGCTTGCCCATAACGCCCCAGCCTCAAAAACAGACGGGGACAGGGAGCACCTCCCCGGACAGACGGGTCAGTAATTAACGAGACCGGCCGCGGTCACCTTCGGAAAGATACCCGCCTGTACGACGGGTTGAACCGCGGGTTCCTTTGCGGGCTCTTTTTTCACCACGGGAGCGTCATCCGCCGCCCCCTCGACCAGCGCCCGGAGGAATTCAGGCTCAATGTTGAGCTTGGCGCGGAGCACGCTGCCGTAAATCTGCGCCTTGGAGCCTTCGAGTTCCTGCTGCGTCAGGCCTAGCAATTCGATTTTCTTCAGCGTGGAGTGAAGTTCTTTCAAATAATTGAGCACGATGACCGAATCGGCTCCCTTGTCGGCCACCAACCAGGCGCGATACTCGGCAACCAGGACCAGTACGTCCGACTTTTCCTCGGTAACAGTTTTTTGGTAGGCGTCGTAAGTCGCCTGCAACGCCCGGGCGACTTCGGACAGCTTGTCCTGGTCCTCACCGATCAGGCCGATTTCGTTGGCAAAACGAAGAACCTCGAGCACAGACCGGGCCTCGACGCGGGCGTCGGCCACCTCGTAGTCTGACTCGGTGGGACGCTCGCGGGTGGGAACCGTCACAAACGTCGCTTCCAACCGTTCCCGGGACAGCTTCTCCGCCGAGGTCAGGGCCCGGGCATAGATGCCGAGAGCCTGCAACTGTTCGCGCACGGCGGCGGCCAGGTCGGCTTCCGGGGGGGCAACGCTGGAGTCTTCCCGCGGGACGGTGGGCGTGAACACCTGCTCCGCCGTATCGAGGGGGACTGCCCCGGTGGAAACTATTGTCCGCTGCGCCAGCCCTCCAACCGGCAAGGCGCCAAAGAGATCTTCCGTGATGAACTGGTTCTGCAGCTGGTTGAATTCGGGGCCGGCCGTGCTGAGATCCAAATAGGTCAGGTTTGCCGCGGTGGGACGGTACTGGGTGTTATTGGAGACCAAGTCGGCAACATAGACAATTTGCGTTGTACTTCCCTCGGGCAGGACGGTGACCGCCAGTGAGCCCAATCTGGACAGGATGTTACCCGGGGTGAGGAGATTGTAGCTAAAATCTCCCGGCGCAAACGTGGTGCGGGTGGGCATCGTCGAACCAAAGGCGGCGTTGTAGAACATCACCGCCCCGGCAATGAGATCTGTACCCCGGTCCATCTCCTGGATATTATTCCGGTTGATGACGTTGGAAGGACTGCGTGAACGGATCGAAATGGACGGACTGCCGTTATTCAGGGCGGTGGACAGCACGAGGTAGTCAGAGACCGCCGTGTTGCTCAGTGTGATGCCGTCACCCGTCTCCGTGCCGTCGGCGATGGCGATCAGGGAGCCGTTGCGGACGGCCAGACGCTCAAAGGGCTGGATGGTGATCTTTTGGGCGAGCAGATAGAGATCTCCCGCGTTGCTCTTGAAGATGGAGGCGCGGAAGGGCGCAACGGTCTTGGCCGTGGTGCCGGTGGCTCCACTGCCCAGAACAATCTCACCAGACAGGGAATCGATGCGGGTATTACGCGCGGCGGGGGTCGCGCCCGGCACATTGAACGCGAGGTAATCGTTGGCGACGTCTGAATTGGCCGTGCCCATCGCCAGCCTGATGTCTCCCGTGGTCCAGATATCTCCGCCCACCACCAGGTTTCGGCCGGCGGCGGAAACACTGGCAAACCTGAGCGTCTCCGAACCGATGCTACCGACGGTCGAGATAGTGCCGAGCGGGGCCGTCAGGACAACCGTGCGCCCTGCAACATTGGAAATCAGCCCCTGCTGGAAGTTGATGCCATCCGTGGTCGAAGGGTTCGCGGAGTTGAAGGTGAGGTTGGTGTTCAGCTGGACCGTGCTGTTGTAAGCTTGGGTGGTTGTCGTATCGATCGTGAAGGCTGTCGCTCCACCATCAAGGGTCACGGGGTTATTGATCGTGAGGCTGGTCGCATTGAAATTGGCCGTGAGCTTCGTGGTGTCCAGCGTGCTCGCGGCATCGCCGATCAGCACCGCGCCGAGCCGGCCGGCCGTTTCCTGACCGACCGTGCTGTTGAACTCCGTGGCGCCGGATACAACCGCCGTGAGATTGCTATCCCCGGCGGCGGCCTGGACCAGCCCACTAAAGGTTAGCGGCGGAATGGCCGAACCAGTATTGACGGTGTCGTTGAAGATCAGGCTGGAGGCGGTGAAGACCGTCGAATTGCCCAGCAGCACATCGTCGTTGTAGGTCTGCCCGCCCAGGGTGGTGACCGAGCCGCCATAGAAATGTGTGCGGCCGTCAGTGTTTGTGGTGAGTGACGCCAGCCCGAGGCCGCCGCCACCGACGGCCCCGATAAAGACCATGTCGCCCGAAGAATTAACTGCCAGGGCCTGCCCACCATTGCTGCTGCCGTTCAGGATGTCGTTGAACCGGCCGGTGGTTGCATTGATCGTGGTGCCAACGTTCAGGGTCACCGGATCGTTGAACTGGAAGGAGCCCGTGACATTGAGCGTGCCGCCGCTGAGTACCGTCGTGCCACCGATGTCCGTCGTCAGGTTCGCCACCGATACCGCGCCGCCCAGGGATGTCGCGCCGCTGCTGTTCAATATCACCGTTCCCGGGGTGTTCGCTGCACCCACCGCGCCCGTGATGGTGATGGCACCGTCCCCGGCGTCCACCGTCAGGTTCCGTGCCGTTCCGGAGTCGAGGGTCGAGCCAAGGGTCACTGCGCTGTTTGTTGTCGTCAGGGTCGTGTCCGCCCCCAGCGTTACCGCGCCCGCATAGGTCTGGGTGCCTGAAGTCGTCACTGTATCCGTGTTGATCGCGGTGGCGCCGGATACGTTGAGTGTGGTCAGGCCCGTCACCGTATCGCTCGGGTCGTCGCCGAAGGTGGCGTTGCCTGCGATGTCCAGACTGTGTGTGCCGCCGGCCAGCGTGCCGTTGAAGGTCGCCGTTGAGGCCGTCAA
>JANMTJ010000627.1:0-10208 GCA_031390295.1 Oleiharenicola sp. | reverse complement strand
TGCACCGCCGGGCATCGACCACGCCTGGTTCGGGAAACGCCCGCGTGGGGCAGGCATCTAGGCAGCGGGTGCATTTGCCGCTCAGCAGGCCCGTCGGCTCGGCCCCAGCGGGTGGCAGGGGTTTTTTCCGCAAGGGTGCGTCGGGCTCGATCTCTTGCCGCACCAAAATGCACGCGAGAAACAGCCAGTTCCCGTGCCGGCGCGAGATCAGCATGGCGTTCTTGCCGCGGAAGCCCAAACCGCTGCGCGCGGCCCAGCCGCGCTCCAACACCGGCCCGGTGTCCACGTAGTAGCGGTAGTCCGCTTCCGCCGCGCCGTATTCGAGCTCCAGCAACTTTCCCGCTGCGGCCAGCCCCGGCTTGATCGTGTCGTGGTAATCCTCGTGCAGCGCGTAGCGCGCCCATGAGGGGTTTTCAATTTTTGCTTTTGAATCCAGGCTGGGAGAACCGCCCCAGTAATTCACCCCGAGCAATATCAGGCTGCGCGTCCCGGGCAGCACCAGCTCGGGATTCATGCGCTTGTCCGCCGTCCGCTCCATCCAGGCCATGTCCGCCTGCCGGCCCGCCTCCAGCCATTCCCGCAGTCCGGTGTTCGTGGCTGCGGCTGCGGCAAACCTTACCTCGTCAAAGCCCAGGGCCCGCAGCTTTTCCCGCAACGCCTCCCTGGGCGGCCCGGCCAGCGTGGACCCTGTCGGCGCGGTCATTTGCCGAATTGGGCCGCTTCCTGCCGGTAGACGCGCAGCACATGCGCCGCGATCTCGCGGAGCGGACGCTTGTCGGTCAGCACCATCGTGCCGGTGCGACGGTAGATTTCCTCACGCTGGGCGTACAGCTCGCGCAACCGCTGCGCCGGATCCTCCACCTGGAGCAGCGGACGGTGGGTCGCGTGCAGCGTGCGCTTGAGAATGGTCTCGATCGGGGCATGCAGGCAGATCACCACGCCGCGGCGGTGCAGGAGCTCCAGCATCCCCGGCGGCACCACCAGCCCGCCGCCACATGAAATGATGCACTTCTTCGCCGGATGCCCCTGCTCGATGAATTCCCGCTCGAGGGCGCGGAACTTCGTCTCGCCCTGTTCGGCGAAGATTTGCGCGACGGGCCGGCCCTGCAGCCGCTCGATCTCGTGGTCGCTGTCGAAAAACTCAAAACCCATCTGCCGGGCCACCTGCCGGCCCACGGTGCTTTTGCCCGTGCCCATGAAGCCGACGAGATAGAGGTTGGTATCCATGCGACGGAGCCAGCGAACACCCCGCCGTGCACTGGCGCAAGAAAAACGCCTCCCGCTTCGGGGAGGCGTGGGCCGAGGTTGACTGCGGTTGAGCTTACTTGGCCGCGGGTTCCTTGGGCGCGTCCTTGGCCCCGATGATCTCGATTTCGAAGATCACCGCCGCACCCGGAGGAATGGCCTGATTGCCCTCGTCACCGTAGGCGAGCGCGGCCGGAATATGCAGCCGCAGCTTGCCGCCCATGCCGGTCTTTTGCATCCCCTCGAACATGCCGGCAATGAAACCCGTGGGAGATTGGGGCGAGGCCAGCAGCAACTGCAGTTCGGCCGGCTGGCCCCGTTCGATGGAACTGTCGAACACCTGGCCGGTAACCAGCGAACCGGTGTAGTGGAAGGTCACCAACTGGCCGGGCTTGGCCACGGCACCCGTGCCGGCCTTCAGGATCTCGTACTGCAAGCCGCTGGGCAGCGCGACCACGTTCTTGTTCTCCTTGAGCTTGGCAAAATATTCCTTGGC
Source organism: Oleiharenicola sp. (assembly GCA_031390295.1). Classification (GTDB taxonomy): domain Bacteria; phylum Verrucomicrobiota; class Verrucomicrobiia; order Opitutales; family Opitutaceae; genus Lacunisphaera. The sequence continues at coordinate 8,467 of JANMTJ010000627.1, read as the reverse complement.
CATGGCGGTCTGCTGGGCAAGCAGCTTGCCCATAAAGACCTGGTTCTTGCGCGCGAGGAACGCCTCGACCTCGGGCCCGATTTCCTTCGGGTCAAACGCCGGCTGCGCACCACTGACAAGTCCGACCATGCCGCGGGCCATGGCCTCGATCTGCGCCGGGGTGAATTCCAGCTGCCGCAGGCCCATCCGGTCGCCGACGAACCAGCCGTAAGCCTCGGCGATCTGCGCCTCGGTGTATTTCTTGGCCGGGGCGGCGACCGGAGTGGCCGGAGCGGCGACCGCCGGAGCCGCGGGTTTGGCGGCGGCCGGCGTGCCGGGGGTGACGCCGGGCACGTTGAATTTGACCGCATCCTCGGCGGAAGCGACGGCGAGCAAGCCAAGACTGAACAGGCCTGCAGTGAGTTGGGTGGTGAGTTTCATGGAGTAAATGTAGCCCGGTTGGGAAACGGCCCGGGCGGATTGGTGCCGTCAAAGAGCGCGAAATTGTTCACCTGCCCGAAAAAAATCAACCCCTTTGGCGGTAAATCTCCCTCGGGAACCGCCCCAACCCGGGCTTGTCTCTCCCCGCCCCTGCCCTCACCCTGCCCAATCCCATGAACGAAAACCAATTCTGGCACAGTACCGACGGCCAGATCCTCACCATCAAGCCCAAGGGAACCGACCGGGCGGCCCTCACTCTCGCCTTCTGGCCGCGCCAATCCGCCGAGCTGGACTTCATGAAGTCCCATCTCGCCACCCTGCGATTCACCGAGCGCAGCTCGCTCGCCCGCATCGGCATCGAGATCATCACCCAGGGCGCACCGGTGCCGGATGGCAACCGCGTGCTCCTCACCGTCGAGGCCTTTCTCTTCGACCACAGTTTTCCCAACGCCCCCTACTGGCTGAAACTGCTCCGCCCGGGCGTGCCCGTCGGCCGGCTCTTCCACGCCCCGGTCGCCGCGAAGCTCACCTCCACCGAGATCTGGAACGCCATCAAGGAGAACCTGCTCAAGCTCCCCAACACCATCTCCATCGACAGCTCCGGCCGCGTCTTCTTCACCCCGCACCCCGTCAATTACACGCTCAACCCCCGGCTCAACCGCCTCAACTTCGAACACATTGTCTCGGGTTACGCCGGTCGCAGCTTCCTCGACAAGGTCCAGGTCCGCCACGATGTCTCCCCTCTCACTGTCACGCCCCGCTCCGGCGTTCTCACCAGTTGCTCCATGTATCTCCGTGAGCACTATGTCGTGCTCACCCCGGGCGAGGGCAACTTTGGCCTCCACACCTCCGCCGTCCTCCTCGACCCCATCAAGACCTCCGGCACCAACATCATGCTCGAGATCTACAACACCGGCGAGCAGCCCGTGGTGAATCCCATGGTCTCGGTCGAGATCTTCCGCGCGCCGCCGCCCGACGACCCCGAGTTCAAGACCCTCGCCAAAAAACGCCAGCGCCTCCTGGCCACCACCAAGAACCTTTACCAGTGCCTCGACGCCTCCCCGGCCCTCGACCTCGCCGAGGCCCGCCCCAAGACCAAGATCTCTGTCCGCGGCCAGAGCGCCACCATGGAGAACCGCGCCCTCCTGGTCCGCGCCAACGACGAGGAACTGAGGAAACTTCTCACCGCCGATGCCTGCCCGCTCGGCGCCCGCACCTTGATCCAGGCCCTCGACACCAAGGCGGGGGACGCTGACACGCTCATCGTCGATTATTTCCCGGGCCTCCTTGAGAATATGGAGCTCATCACCCGCCTCGGCGACTTCAAGCTCAAGCGCCTCATCTTCCGCAAGGCCTCGCGCACCCATGGCTACTTTCTCTCGTCCAACGCCCACGCCCGGCTCGACACCTTCCACTCCATCGGCATCGCGGTCTATTGGTATGACGAGGTGACCAAGGATCTCTACCTCCACACCTACAAGCGTGACCACGGCTTCTTTGTCCGCGAGGAGATGGCCCGCAAGTTCCAGGAATCCACCATCCTCGCCTTCTACGGTTCCGCCGTCGGCCTCGACCAGATCGACACCGACCGCATCTCCGGCCTCGTCAACCAGCTCACCGCCTTCATGGGCTCCAACCTCGGCGTGCTCACCGGCGGCGGCGGCGGCGTCATGCGCCTCGCCACCGAGACCGCGCGCGGCAAGGGCGCGCTCACCGGCGCCTGCTTCCTTGAGCTCGAGGCCCAGCCGCCCGAGCTCGGCGTGGATTTCTTCAACACCTTCCAGGAAAACTCCCGCCACTTCCGGCAAAAATGGTTCGAGGCGGCCGACTTTTGCATCTTCAACGTCGGCGGCGTCGGCACGCTCGAGGAGATCGGCATCGAGCTCTGCAACCTCAAGCTCGGCATCCGCCCCCGCGTCCCCTACGTCTTCTTCAACGCCAGCTTCTGGGGCGACCTCCGCCGCCAGGTGAACACGATGATCAAGGACAAGCGCGCCCCCGCCTGGATGAACGACTACATCCTCTTCACGGACGATCCCGCCGAGGTCATCGCCTTCTACCGCAAGACGCTGAAGGTGCTGTGACGCACTTATGACTTCATCGGCGGCTTTACGCCCGGCATCATCCGTGCCCATCTGTGTCATCCGTGGCTAACCAACTTCCTTCCTCCGTCCTCATCGTCGGCTCCGGCGGACGCGAGCACGCCCTTGCCAAGGCTCTCGCCCTTTCCCCCGCCAAGCCCCGCCTGCTCTGTGCGCCGGGCAACGCCGGCCTCGCGGCCGACGCCGCCTGCTTTCCCGTCGCCGCTGACAATATCGCCGGGCTCGTCGAGCTGGCGCAGAAGGAGAAGGTCGAGTTCGTCGTCGTCGGACCCGAGGTGCCACTCTCCCTCGGTCTCGTGGATGCGCTGATGAAGGCCGGCATTCCCGCCTACGGCCCCCAAGCCGACGGCGCCCGCCTCGAGGCCTCCAAGGTTTTCACCAAGCAGCTCCTGCTGAAGTACAGGATCCCGACCGCCCCAGCCGGCATCTTCACCGCGGTCGAGCCGGCGCTTGAGTACCTTAGGAAACGCGGCGCGCCAATCGTCATCAAGGCCGATGGTCTCGCCGCCGGCAAAGGCGTGGTCGTCGCGCAAACTCTCGCCGAGGCCGAGGCCGCCGTGCGCGACATGCTCGCCGGCAACAAATTCGGTTCCGCCGGCAGCCAGATTCTCATCGAGGACTGCATGTTCGGCGACGAGACCTCGATCCTCGTCGTCGTGTCGGATCGCGACTACGTCATCCTCCCCGTCTCGCAGGACCACAAGCGCATCGGCGACGGCGACACCGGCCCCAACACCGGCGGCATGGGCACCTACTCGCCCGCCGAGGTCGTCACTCCCGAACTGCTGGACCGCATCGACCGTGAGATCGTGGAGCCGTCCGTCGACGCCATCGCCGCCGAGGGCATCAGGTTCCGCGGCACGCTCTTCATCGGCATCATGCTGACGGCCGACGGCCCGAGCGTGCTGGAATACAACACCCGCTTCGGCGATCCCGAGACCCAGGTCGTGCTGCCGCGCATCAAGAGCGACCTGCTCGCCCTGCTCTGGGCCGCCGCCCGCGGTGAACTGCACGGCATGAAACTCGAGGTGCGACCCGACGCCGCCATCTGCGTCGTCATCGCCGCCAAGGGTTATCCCGACAATTACCCCAAGGGCGATGTCATCACCTTGCCTCAGGTCTCAAGCCTCCCGCCCCAAACCTCAATCATCCACGCCGGCACGGCGAAAAACTCCGCTGGTCAGATCGTGACCAATGGTGGACGCGTGCTCGGGGTCACCACCCTGGCCCCGACGTTGCGCGAGGCCGCCGACCGGGCCTACGTCGCCTGCGATCAGATCCAGTGCACTTCCAAATACTACCGCCGCGACATCGGCGCCCGGCAGCTCAACCGCAAATGAGACATTTTCTCCGACTGTTCACTGTCATCTGTCTTCTGTCCTCTGCGTCAGCAGCCGAGCCCGCCGACCTGGACCAGGGCCTCACTTATCTGCGCATCAACTCGCTGGTGAAGTCCGCCGAGATTCTCACCACCGCCCTGAACCGCACCACCCCGCTGGTGCTTGATCTGCGCTACACGGCCGACGAGCCCGCTGCCGCGGACATACTCCGGGCGCTGAACAGCCACGCAGCCAAGCCCAGGCTCTACGTGCTGGTGAGCCCGGCCACACCGGTGCCGGTGGTCGGAGTCATCGCCTCGCGTCCTGTCCGCTGGCTTGTGACACTTGGCGTCACGGGCTCGCTGCCCGAGCCGCAGGTCGTGGTGCAGCAATCCGCCGAGGCTGACCGCATCGCCTATAATGCCCTCGAAACCGGCACCCCTCTCACGCAGTTGGTTTCCGGCAAAATCGATAAGGAGCGCTTTGACGAGGCTTCGCTCGTGCAGGAATTCAAGAACGGCAATCTCAACGCCCATCCGCCGGCCTTGAGCCAGGCCGAAGGGCCGAAACCCGGTCCGGCGAAACCCGCCGTGTCGCCCGCGGCCCCCACCGACCGGGTCCTGCAGCGGGCGGTGCATCTCCACCGCGCCCTCCAGGCCCTGAAACACGGCTGAGCGTTGGCGGCGTTTTGCTTTCGCGCTCTTTCTGCCTTTAGCTTCACGCCCAAAGCTTACAGCTTATCGCCTCCCGCATGTCCTCCCCCGGCCACATCCTCATCGTCTGCACCGGCAACATCTGCCGCAGCCCGATGGGCCAGGGCCTGCTGGCCCACGCCCTTTCCGCCCAGCCCGAGCCCCTGCGCAGCCTGAAGGTCATTTCCGCCGGCGTCGCTGCGCGCACCGGCGAGGCCGTCTCCGAGAACTCTGTCACGGCACTCAAGAAGGTCGGCATCGATATCAGCCACCTGCGCAGCCAGGGCCTCACCCAACAGTTGCTCGACGACGCCCTGGTCGTGTTTGGCATGACCGAGTCGCACCGCTCGATCATCCGCTCGCGTGCCCAGCCCAAGCCGGAGCATCTCTACCTTTTCCGCGAGTTCCTGCCCTCACCCGCCGTCAAGGAAATCGGCGACCCTTACGGCGGCCCGCTCAAGCTTTACGAATCCTGCCGGGACGAGATGGTCGAGGCCATCCCCAGCCTGGTGGCCTTCCTTAAAAAGCTCACGGCCAAGGCGTGACACGCTTTGCGCGGATTTCTGGTTGCGGATTGCCCGGCGGCGGGCTGCCTTCTGTCAGAGGAATCGAAAATCGAGATTCCCAAATCGAAAATCTCTTCATGTCCCTCAACGCCGCTCCCCTCGCCCAGCTCGATCCCGCCGTCCATGCCGTCATCGCCGCCGAATTAGCCCGCCAGCAAAGCCACCTTGAGCTGATCGCCTCGGAAAACTTCACCAACCCGGCCGTGATCGAGGCCATGGGCTCGGTGCTGACCAACAAGTACGCCGAGGGTTACCCGGGCAAACGCTGGTATGGTGGCTGCGAGCAGGTGGACAAGGTCGAGGTGCTGGCCATCGAGCGCGCCAAGCAGCTTTTCCACGCCGAGCACGCCAACGTCCAGCCCCACTCGGGCTCGCAGGCCAATTTCGCGGTCTACACCGCCGTGCTGCAGCCGGGCGACAAGATCCTCGGCATGAACCTCAGCCACGGCGGCCACCTCACCCACGGCAACCCGGCCAACTTCTCCGGCAAGCTCTACAATTTCTGCCAATACGGCGTCCGCGAGGACAACGGCCTCATCGACTACGACGAACTCGCCGCCATCGCCCTCCGGGAAAAACCGAAGATGATCACCGTCGGCGCTTCCGCCTACTCGCGCATCATCGACTTCGCCCGCATGGGCGAGATCGCCCGCAGCGTCGGCGCCCTGCTCTTCGCCGACATCGCCCATATCGCCGGCCTCGTCGCCACCGGCCACCATCCCTCGCCGTTTCCGCACGCCGACTTCGTCACCACCACCACGCACAAGACCCTGCGCGGCCCGCGCGGCGGGCTCACGATGTGCAAGACAGCCCACGCCAAGGCGATCGATTCCGCCGTGTTTCCCGGCGGCCAGGGCGGTCCGCTGATGCACGTCATCGCCGCGAAGGCCGTGTGCTTCGGCGAGTGCCTCAAGCCCGGGTTCAAGGCCTACAGCGGCCAGGTCATCAAGAACGCGCAGGCCCTGGCCGCCGCCATGACCGGCCTCGGCTACAAGATCAATTCCGGCGGCACGGACAACCATCTCATGCTCGTCGATTTGCGGGCCAAGTTTCCGGAGCTCACCGGCAAGGTCGCGCAGGAGACGCTCGATAAGGCCAACATCACCTGCAACAAGAACACCGTCCCCTTCGAGACCCGCTCGCCCTTCCAAGCCTCGGGCATCCGTCTCGGCTCGCCGGCCATGACGACTCGCGGGCTGAAGGAAGCCGAGATGAACGAGATCGCCGGACTGATCGACGGCGTCCTCGCCGCCATCGGCAAGACCGACGAGGCGGCCGTCATCGCCGCCACCAAGGCGAAGGTCGTGGCGCTGACGTCCAGATTCCCGCTGCCCTACAAACTGTAGGGCCGGCGCATGCCGCCGTGCCGCGACCTGCCAACCAGCTGCAGCCCTACAACCCCCATGCTCCTCGACCGCCTGAAGCCCTTCGCCCTCTCCCTGCCCCGGACCACCGTGGTCAAGCAGTGGGGCGGGTTGGTCTACAAGGTCGCGGACAAGATGTTCCTCCTTATCGTGCTCGACGGCGAGATGATCGACGGGGTCATTTTCAAATGCACGCCCGATGAGTTTGACGAGCTGACCCAAAACGACGGCATTATTCAGGCCCCGTATTGCGCGAAGCGCATGTGGGTCCGCGTGGGAGACTTGTCCGCCCTGTCGGAAGCGGCGCTTCATAGCCGCATTCGCCATAGCTTCGACCTGGTCGTGGCGAAGCTGCCCAAACGGCTTCAGGCCACGCTGCATTAGCCGCAATTTCGGTGGCGGAGCTCAGCGAAAAGTGCTTTGGATGTGGTCATGCCCCTGACCACTTTGCCGTCGCCCTACTACCGTCGGGGCACAGTGGTTCTGATCGTCCTGCTGGGCAGCTACCTTTCCTTTTTCACCTGGCGTTTTGCCGGCAATCAGGAGGCCGAGCGAACCCACGCGGACTTCTTGAGCCGGGCGCAAACCCAGGCCACCGTCGCGGACCAGCGCCTGCGCAGCTACGAGGAAATGGTCTACAGTGTCCGCGACGCTTTTCTGGGGCAGAATGAGGTCACGCGTCAGGAATTCACGCGCGTCGCCCAGGCGGTATTGCAACGTCATACCGGCGTGCAGGCACTGGAATGGGTGCAGATCGTGCCCCATGAGGGAAGGGCCGCCTTCGAACGACAGGCCACCCAGGAACTCGGCCGCCCCTATGTCATCCGCCGGCGCCTCGCCGACGGGACAATGCAGACCGCACCCGCCGCGGCCGAGTATTTCGCCATCTCCTATGTCGAGCCCCTCGCCGGCAATGAAACGGTGCTGGGCTACGACATCACCAGCGCCCCCAGCGCCCCGCTCCTCGCGGCCGCCCGGGCCGATGGCCAGTTCAAGGTCAGTCAGACCTTTCAGCTCGCCCAGTCCAGTAACCAACCTATCGGCCCCGGCATTGTTTTCATCCTCCCCTTCGGCCGCGCCCAATCGACCGGGGGCCCGGTGGAGGGTTTCATTCAGGGTGTCTTTCATATCCAGACCATGCTGGCCCATTCCCACCAGCTCACCACCAACGAGGCCCTGGATACCTACTACCTGGATATTGACCTCAGCCAGGGTGTGCCGCCGACCCTGCTCTACGCCAACCTCGGTGGATTCGAACCCCAGCGTCTGCCCGGCGCCAGGATGATGGTGCCGCCGCTCGCCGATCCGGCCGATTTTCACCACACCATCAGCGTGGGCGGCCGCCAGTGGCGGATGATCATCCGGAAAAACGCCGTTTGGGCCGAACAGAACTTATCCCAGCAGCCGACACTCATCCTGACCGCCGGCCTGGCCATCACCACCCTGCTGGCTCTGTTTATCAACAGCCTGTTTATCAACAGCCTGCTCCAACGCGCCGCTGGCATCGAGCAGGAGGTGCGGGAGCGCACCCGCCAGCTCCGCGAGATCGAGACCCGCCTGCAGGACATCATGGACCACAGCCCGGCTATCATCTTCCTGAAGGACCTCGACGGTCGCTACCTCCTGTGCAACCGGGCCTTTGAACACTTCAGCGGCCGGACGCGCTCCGACATTCTCGGGCGAGTTGATGCAGACTTGCTGACCGCGGAAGACTCCCTGATGGCACGGTCAAACGATGCCAAGGTGCTCGCGGCCGGCAAGCCGATGGAGTTCGAGGAAACCACGACCAATCCGGCCAACAACCACACCTATCTTTCTCACAAGTTCCCCATCCGCGACGCCCAGGGCCGCATCTACGCAATATGTGGGATTTCCACCGATATCACCGACCGCAAGGCTGCAGAGGAGCAGAAGCTCATCATGGAGCGTCAGATCCTGGAGAGCCAGAAACTCGAAAGCCTGGGCGTGCTGGCCGGCGGCATCGCCCATGATTTCAACAACATC
>JANMTJ010000592.1:0-9239 GCA_031390295.1 Oleiharenicola sp. | reverse complement strand
AAGCAGAACACGACGATGAAGATGTTCCACATGCCCTTCTGCGCGTAGACGGTGCAGATGCGGACGACTTCCTTCGAGTCGGCCTCGGAGGCGGTGGTGGCGTCGAGCTTCATATGCTCCTTGATGTAGACGACCGCGCTGTAGGCGCCGGTGACGACGGCCTGCATGGAGGCGCCGGTGAACCAGTAGATGACGGAGCCACCCATGATGAGGCCGAGGATGATCTCGGGCTGCACGATGGAGAGGGCGCCGACGACCTCTTTGAACGGACCGGCCAGACCCGAGGCGACCTGGATCTCGTAGAGCTTCTGGAGGAGCATGATGATGCCAAACACCATCGTGGTCGCGCCGACGACGGCGGTGCCGATGAGCACGGGCTTGGCGGTGGCCTTGAAGGTGTTGCCGGCGCCGTCACCCTTCTCGAGCTGATACTTGGCGTTGTGGAAGTCGGGCTTGAAGCCGAAGTCCTTCTCGATTTCGGCAGCGATGCCGGGCTTGCCCTCGATCTGGGAGAGCTCGTAGACGGACTGGGCGTTGTCGGTGACCGGGCCGTAGCTGTCGACCGCGATGGTGACGGGGCCCATGCCGAGGAAGCCGAAGGCCACGAGACCGAAGGCAAAGATGGGCGCGGCGAACGCGAACTTCGCCGGCATGAGGGCGAGCAGCGCGGCATTCTGCGAGAAGTAGTAGGACACGGCCATCAGGAGCATGATGACGAGGCCCATCCAGAACGCGGAGAAGTTGCCCGCGACGAGGCCGGAGAGGATGTTGAGCGAGGCACCGCCATGCTTGGAGCAGTTGGTGACTTCCTTCACGTGGCGGGAGTTCGTGCTGACGAAGACCTTGGTGAATTCCGGGATCAGAGCACCGGCGACCGTGCCGCAGCTGATGATGACGGAGAGCACCCACCACAGCGCCGGGTTGATGCCGGTCTGGTGCGCGAGCATGAAGTAGGAGGCGACGAAGGTGATGCCGATGGACACGGCAGAGGTGATCCACACGAGATGCGTGAGCGGGGCCTCGAAATCAAAATCCTTCAGGCTGCCGTACTTCGCCTTGGAGAAGGCCTGGTTGATGAAATAGGAGACAAGCGAAGTGACGATCATCAGTGCGCGCATGACGAAAAGCCAGACGATGAGGGTGGCGCAGAGTTCCTGGCTGTCGGTGAGGGCGAGGGCGAGGAAGGCGATGAGCGCCACGCCGGTCACGCCGTAAGTCTCGAAGCCGTCGGCCGTCGGCCCGACGGAGTCGCCGGCGTTGTCCCCCGTGCAGTCGGCGATGACGCCGGGATTCTTGGGGTCGTCCTCGGGGAGCTTGAAGACGATCTTCATGAGGTCGGAACCAATGTCGGCGATCTTGGTGAAGATGCCGCCGCAGATGCGGAGGACGGAGGCGCCGAGGGATTCGCCGATGGCGAAACCGATGAAGCAGGGGCCGACGAGTTCCCGCGGGAGGAACACGAGGATGCAAATCATGAAGAACAGCTCGACGCACACCAGCAGCAGGCCGACGCTCATGCCGGAGCGCAGCGGGATGAAGAGCGTATTGAGCGGGTTGCCCTTGAGGGCGGAGAAGGCGGTGCGGGAATTGGCGACAGTGTTGATGCGGATGCCGAACCAGGCGACGCCGTACGAGCCGAGGATGCCGAGGATGGAGGCCAAAAGGATGACGACGACATGGACGGCGGAATTGTGCGAGAGCACGCCGAAGTAATAGACCATGCACGCGCCGATCAGCACCCAGAGGATGGCGAGGAACTTGCCCTGCGTGAACAGGTAGGTCTTGCAGGTTTCCCAGATCATGTGGGAGACGTCCGCCATCGATTTGTGCACCTGCAGGGCCTTGGTCTGCGTGTATTGGACGAGGCCGAAAGCCGCGCCGACCGCGCAGAGCAGGATGCCGAGATACATCAGCATCTCGCCGCTGATGCCGCCCAGACCGTCAAAGCGCACGTGCGTGAGGTCGGGGATCTTGATGTCAGCCTCGCCGGCGAAAGCGGGGGCGGCGGACGCGACCAAGGCAACAGCCAGGACGCCCACCAGTTTCCAAGGGTGTGTTTTAAGCATGGGGGTAGAATTAATTGTGCGCGAATGTGTCATAGGGCATTGTGGTGGCCAGTTCAAAGTCGGTGGCGGGACTAACCATTGACGTTTTACGCCGCTTGGGCCTGTCTGTATATTCCAATTCCACCGCCAATGTTGCTACTTTCTATGCATGGTTTGTTGAAGGCCTACGCCCGTCCCGCGGGCGGAGACCGGCACAAGGTGGTCGAAGTGGCGGAGTTCACCCTGGAGGCGGGCGCACAGCTCGCCCTGCGCGGCGAAAGCGGTTCGGGCAAGACGACTTTCCTGCACCTCCTCGCCGGGATTCTGGCGCCCGATGCGGGGTCGATCGTGCTGGCCGGCCGCGAGATCGCGTCGCTGGGCGAGGCCGGGCGCGACCGGTTGCGGGCCGAGACGATCGGATATATTTTCCAAACCTTCAATCTGCTCCAAGGGCACACGGTGCTGGAGAACGTGGAATTCGGCATGGCCTTTGGGCGTGGGGTGGACCGGCCGCATGCGGAGGCCCTGCTCAAGCGGGTGGGGCTGGGCGACAAGCTCGGACATTTTCCAAGCCAGCTCTCCACCGGCCAGCAGCAGCGCGTGGCGGTCGCCCGCGCGCTGGCCAACCGGCCGAAACTTGTGCTGGCCGACGAACCCACCGGCAATCTCGATCCCCGCAACGCCCGCGAGGCGCTCGCCCTGATCCGTGAAGTCTGCCGCGAGAACGGCGCCGCCCTGCTGCTGGTGACCCACGACGAGGCGGTGCTGGCGCAGTTCGAAAACGTTCAGGACTTCGCGGTCTTGAACCGAGCCACTCAAACCTAAGGCATTTATGGCCGCAAAAAGTCACAAAAAATCAAACTGCCGGCGGGCTGAGTCCTGCGCGCCTATCGGCGCCTTTGAAGCTGCGGTTGCCGCCGTTTTTTGCGTCTTTTTGTGACCAATCCTTTCTGATGATTCTGAATCTGATCTACCGCAGCCTTCGTCAGCACGCGCTCTCCACGCTCGTGACCGCGGGCAGCATCGCGCTCGCCGCCGGGTTGCTGTTGACGGTGTGGGTGGTGAAGACCCAGTCGCAGGCCGTGTTTGCCGCCACCAATTCCGGGTTCGACGCCGTGCTCGGCGCGCGCGGCTCCAAGCTCCAGCTGGTGCTCAATGCCATCTTTCACCTCGAGGCGTCGCCCGGCAACATCGCCGCCGCGGACTACGAGATGATCCGGCGCCATCCGGCGGTGAAGACGGCCATTCCCCTCGCACTGGGCGACACGGTCCATGGCTGGCGGATCGCCGGGACGACCGAGCAGTTTTTTCAGGACATCGAGTATGCCCCGGGAAAACGCCACGCATTCGCGCCGGGCGGCCGGAATTTCAAGCTCGGCACCACCGAGGCGGTGGTCGGCAGCTACGCGGCCAAGCGGCTCGGCTGGCAGGTGGGCAGCACCTTTCATCCGCACCACGGGCTCAGTGCGGAGGCGGGTCAGGAGCACGAGGAGGTTTACACCGTGGTCGGCGTGCTGGAACCGACCAATACGCCGGTGGATCGCGTCATCTGGATCCCACTGGAGGGTGTGCAGACGATGAGCGGCCATAATCCGCTGGCGGCAACCGAGCTCAGCGCAGTGCTCATCCAACTGCGGGCGCCGACGGCCGGGTTGATGCTCAACAACCAGCTCAACGCCGCCGGCGGCAAACTCACGTTCGCGTATCCCATCGGCAGCATCGTCGCGGAACTGTTCAACAAGATCAGCTGGGTGGACAAGGTCCTGACGCTGGTCGCCTGGCTGGTCGCCGCCGTCGCCTCCGGTTCGGTGCTGGTGAGCATCTACAACTCGATGAGCGCCCGGCAGCGCGACATCGCCATCCTGCGCGCGCTTGGCGCCCGGCGGCGCACGATTTTCGGGGCGGTGGTGGGCGAGGCGGCGGCGATCGGTTTGCTCGGGGCCGCGGCCGGCTTTGCGGTGTTTGCCGCGCTGGCGGCGGTCGTGGCCGGGATCATCCAGGCGCAGACCGGCGTCGTGCTTGATCCCCTGCGCTGGAATCCGGTCTTCTGCTGGGGCCCCGCCGTCTTCGTCGGATTGTGCGTGCTCGGCGGGATCGTACCCGCGCTGAAGGCCTACCGCGTGCCCGTGGCCGAGACGATCGCACCCGTGTCGTGAGGGATTGCTTGACGACTTTGCTAGGGTGGGGCGGTTAATAGCCCTTCAACCATGGATTTCACCGTCTTCATCACCCTCGGGGTCACCGGCCTGGCTGTCGCGTTCATCCACGCGGCGATTCCGACCCACTGGCTGCCCTTCGTGGTGGTGGCACGCGCGCAGGGCTGGTCCCGGGGCCGGGCGCTGGCGATGGTGACCCTGTGTTCGGGCGGGCACATGCTGATGATGACCGGGCTGGGCCTGGCCCTCGCGTGGTTCGGCCTGCAGATTGACGAGCACTGGACAGAGACTTTTCCCTATGTGGCGGGCGGGGCACTGATCGCGATGGGCCTGCTGATCCTGTTCCGGCACTGGCGCGACTGGACGCATGGCCACGGAGAGTGGATCGAGGGACATTGTCATCACGACCCCGGTCACGAGCATCACCACGATCCGGTCAAATCGGTGGCCCGGACCAGCGACTGGGCGGCAGTGGGCGGACTGTTCACCATGCTGACATTTTCTCCCTGCGAAGGCCTGCTGCCGGTGTATCTCGCCGGCGTGCAATTCGGCTGGGGCGGCGTGACCCTGTTGAGTGTGATTCTTGCCCTTGGCACCTGGTCGGCGATGCTGCTCTTTACGTGGCTGACCCTGCTGGGGGTGGAGCGGATGCGTTTCAAATGGCTGGAGAAATGCGAGGCCCCCGTGCTCGGCACCCTGTTGATCCTCTGCGGGTTGGCGTTCATCGTCGTCGAGCGCCTGCATTGACGCATTTGACAGGCACCGTTCCTGCTCCTTCTTAACCCTCATGTCCTGCCGCGCCGAACACCCGCTCTTCCGCGCCACCGCCCTCGTGGCTGTGCTGTGCGTGTTCGCGCTGGCGGTGTTTGCGGCGAGTCCCGGGCTGCATGCCCGGCTGCACGGCAGCCTCGTGGCGACGGGCGAAGCGGCGCCGGTCGGTGATGCGGACCACGATTGTGCGGTGACCCTTTTCGCCAGTGGCGTGCCGGCCTTGCTGGTTTTCTGTCTGTTGATGCTGGGTCGGCTGCTGGGCACCGGTATTGTTTTGCGTGCGGCCGATGAGATCGCCGCCACGCTGCCCCGTTACCGGCACGTGCCGTCGCACGCGCCGCCGGCGGCCTGAGTTGAAACCGTAGTGTTCCGCGCACCGCGGCGTTCGCGGTGGGCGTTTTCTGTCACCTGTCGGGCCGCGGCCTGTCCGCGCGCCGGCATCCCTCAACCCACCAGCCTTACCATGTCTTTTCGTTTTACCCTCATCACTTTCATTGCGCTCGCCACCTTGATGGCTCGCGCCCAAACCGCACCGGCCTCCGCCGCTCCGGACAAGGACGACAAGCTCGCCCTCGACACGGTAGTCGTCACCGCCGGAGCGGACGCGAAGAGCGCGTTCGATCTCGCGCAAGGCGCCTCCCTCCTAGCCGGCGACACGCTGCATCGCAGCCTCCAGTCCACGCTCGGGGAAACCCTCGCCTCCCTCCCCGGCGTCAACGCCACGTATTATGGTCCGGGGGCCAGCCGGCCGATCATCCGCGGCCTCGGGGGCGATCGCGTGCGCATGCTCGACAATGGAGTCGGTTCGCTGGATGCCTCCAACGTCAGTCCCGACCACAATGTCAGTGTCGAGCCGCTGCTCGTGGAGCGCATCGAGGTGTTGCGCGGCCCCGCCACGCTGCTCTATGGCAGCTCGGCCGTCGGCGGCGTGGTCAACGTCATCGACAATCGCATCCCCTCGATCGCACCTGACCAACCCTTCGGCGGACGTGTCGAGGCCCGCTCGGATTCCGCCGCCCACGAGCGCACCGGGGTCTTTGCGCTCACGGCCGGCGACAAATCCTTCGCCCTCCAGGCAAACGGTCTCCGCACCAAGACTGATGATGTGGATATTCCCGGCTACGCCGATCCGGCCAACCCCGCTAACAAGGGCACGCTCGTTAACAGTGCCATTTTGACGAAGAGCGGCTCGCTGGGCGGCACTTTCTTCTGGGCCCAAGGCAACGCCGGCGTGGCCGTGAGCGAATACGACACCGTTTACGGCGTGCCGGTGGGTGAACCCATCGCCATCGACCTGAAGCAACGCCGGGTGGATTTCCGAAGCGAGATCACGGACCCCTTCGCGGGGTTCAAGGCTGCCAATATCCGCTTTGGTGTCGCCGACTACACCCATGCGGAGGTCGACACCACGACCAACCTGCCCAACACCACCTTCAAGAACAAGGCCTACGAGGGGCGGATTGAGCTCGTCCAGCAGGACGCCGACAACCTTACCGGCAGCATGGGCTTCCAGACTTCGCGCAGTGATTTCTCGGCGGTCGGCGAGGAGGTTGTCACCTCGCAGACCCTGACCAAAAGCCGGGCGCTTTTCGTGCTCGAATCATACAAAATAAATCCTGGGTTAACCCTCCAGTTCGGTGCACGTTATGAGCACCAGAGCATCAAGCTGGGCGAGGTGGATCCACTGCTCCCGGGTTATCCCGGCTACGCGGCGACCACCGGGGAGAAACGCACCGATCACGGTTTCAGCCTGTCCACCGGCCTGGTCTGTTATCCGGCAAAGGATTATTCCGTGGGCCTGTCGGTGGCCTACTCGCAACGCCTGCCCGTCGCCCAGGAACTTTTTTCCAACGGGCCCCACGGCGGCACGAATGCCTATGAGATCGGCTCCACCGGGTTGGGTCGCGAGACTTCACTGGGCCTGGATCTCACCGTCCGCAAACGCGCCGGCTTTGTCACCGGCACGGTCGGCGTCTTCGTCAACCGGTTCCAGAACTTCATCTTTGAGGAGCGGGATCCGAACCTCTACTTTGACGAGGATAGTGGCAGCTTTCTGTCCTACCCGGTTCCTCCCGGCGACTCGTTCCTGCCCATCTATCAATTCATCGCCAAGGACGCGGTGTTTTATGGCGGAGAGGCCGACCTAACCTTCCACTTGATGGAAACTGAAACGGACCGCCTGCACCTCGACCTCACTTCCGATTATGTCCACGCGGAACAGACGACGGATGATGAGCCGCTGCCCCGCATCCCTCCCTTCCGGGTCGGCGTCGGCCTGCACTTCGAGCACGGCCGGTGGACGGCTGGCGCCAGCGTGCGCCATGCCTTCCGGCAGGACCGGGTGGCACCCGGTGAAACGGAGACGGCCGGTTACACCTTGGTCGGCGTCGACCTCGGTTATCGGTTGCGTGTTTCGCAGTCGGAATGGGAGTTTTTCGTGCACGGGTCCAACCTCGCCAATGAGGAGGCCCGGGTCAGCACCTCGTTTCTGAAGGACGTCGCCCCGCTTCCCGGCCGGAACGTGACCGCCGGCGTGCGGCTAAGCTTCTGATCACCAGCGCCCACGGCCCGGTGGTCAAAGTCTTTGACCGCTGGGCTAAGAGGGTTACGGTAAGAAAGTGATGAATTCAAAGCTCTGCCCAAGCCTCCTGTTATTTACGGTCTGCCTGGCCGGGGTCGCCCGGGGAGCCGAGGGCGAGGTGTTGACGGTGGGATTCGACAAACTGGCCTCTTATGAATTCACGCCGCCGGAGGATCCGGCCCAGGCGGCCGCGGCCGAGACGCAGATTCCAGAGCGAGTTCGCGCTTTTAATGACAAGAAGGTCGCGGTGACGGGCTTCATGCTGCCGGTGAAGATGGCTGCCGGGCTCGTGACTGAATTTCTCTTGGTGAAAGACCCGATGATGTGCTGCTACGGGGTCATGCCGAAGGTCAATGAGTGGGTCGTGGTCAAGATGGTGGGCAAGGGCGTGCCGCCGCTGATGGATGTGCCCATCACGTTCGAGGGTACACTGCAGGTCGGCCAGCTCTACGAGGGCGGCTACCTCACCGGGCTCTACCTGCTCAAGGGCGACCGGCGCATCGAGAGCAAGAGCTGAGCGGATCAGCGCGAGATGTCGCGCTGGGAAAGGACCTTGAACCCGCTGGTGTTCAGGGCGCTGGCGGCGAGGTCGTTGTCCTCCACGCTGAGGGCGAGGGCGGAGCGACCTTTCGGCCGCACGAGAAAAGCGTAGGTATAGTGGATGTTCACCTCGACCGTGACCAACGCCGCCAGCACGGCCTGCAGCTTGGACTCGTCGCTGAATTCCACGGCGAGCACGTCGGATTCGGTGAAGAAGAAATTGTTGGCCGCCATCAGCTCGCGGGCGCGATCCGGGTCATCGACGATGATCCGGTCCAGCGCGGTGTCGGTCTGGTCGATCGTGGTCATCGCCATGATGTGGACGTTATGCTTGGCCAGCAGGCCGACGAGGTCGCTCAACCGTCCGACCCGGTTCTCGATGAAGACGGAGAACTGCTTCACGGGTTCGGAAGCGACGGGTGCGGCGGTGTTAGACATCAGTGGTTGGCGTTGCCGGGAACCTAAACCCGGCGGCGGGTCCGGTCAATGCCGCCTTGAGGTGGCGGGGGCGGTCACCCAACCTGCCGACATGTCCGGCCCCGACGCCCATGCCCGCACCACCCAACGCGCCCGCGAAAGCGCGCAGATCGTGCTGCGGGGCATGGCGCTGAATGCCGTGCTGGCGGCGGTCAAGTTCGCGGGGGGGATTTTTGGCCACACCTACGCCCTGATCGCGGACGGGGCGGAATCGCTGCTCGACATCCTTTCCTCGACCCTGGTGTGGATGGGTTTCCAGGTGGCAGCGCGCCCGCCGGACGCGGACCATCCCTATGGCCATGGCAAAGCCGAGTCGCTGGCCGGCCTGGCAGTGGCGCTGTTCATTTTCGCCATGGCGGGTTGGATTGGCTGGCACGCCATCCATGAAATCATCACCCCGCATCGCGGCCCGGCCTGGTGGACGCTGCTGCTGCTGGCGGGCGTGATCGTGACCAAGGCGTTGTTTTCACGCCGCGTGGGCGCCATCGGGGAGGAGGTGGGCAGCACGGCCCTGGGGGCCGAGGCTTTGCACCACTGGTCGGACGCCATGACTTCCGCGGCGGCCTTCGTCGGCATTGCGATCGCCCTGATCGGCGGTCCGGGCTGGGAGACGGCCGACGATTGGGCCGCGCTCTTTGCGTGCGTGATCATCTCCTTCAATGGCATCGG
>JANMTJ010000447.1:0-8935 GCA_031390295.1 Oleiharenicola sp. | reverse complement strand
CTCACCGGCCTCAAGCGTTCGTCCACCCCCGGCCGCCGCCTCTACACCGGCTACGCCGACATTCCCCGCGTCCTCAACGGCCTGGGCATCGCCATCATTTCCACTTCCAAGGGTCTCCTGAAAGACCAAGACGCCCGTCGCCAGAAACTCGGCGGCGAACTCGTCTGCACCGTCTGGTAAGGAGCACACCACCATGAGCAGAATCGGCAAAAAACCCGTACAGATCCCCGACAAGGTCAAGGTCGCCATTTCGGGCACCACCGTGTCTGTCGAAGGCCCCAAGGGCAAAGTTTCCAAGACCTTCGCGCCCGTCGTGAAGATCGAGCAGCAGGACAAGACCCTCGTCGTCTCCAAGACCGAGGAGACCCGCTTCTCCCGCGCCATGTATGGCACGGCCCGCTCCGTCATCGCCAGCATGGTCCAGGGCGTCAGCGTCGGCTACGCCAAGGAACTCGAGATCCAGGGCGTCGGCTTCAAGGCCGCGCTCAAGGGCAACAAGCTCGATCTCGCGCTCGGTTATTCGCATCCCATCCTCCACACCATCCCCGAGGGCATCAAGGTCACGGTCACCGACCAGACCAAGCTCAAGATCGAGGGCGTGGACAAGCAGCTCGTCGGTCAGGTGACCTCCGAGATCCGCGCCTATTACCCGCCGGAGCCCTACAAGGGCAAGGGTGTCCGCCTCGTGGGCGAGCACGCCGAGCGCGTCCGCCGCAAGGAAGGCAAGACCGTCGCCTAACCGAGACCATAACCATGAAAACTGTTTACAAGGCCCAGCTCCTCCAGAAGCGCAAATGGCGCATCCGCAAGAAGGTGACCGGCACCGCCGCCCGTCCGCGCCTCAGCGTCAAGTTCTCCGGCAAGCACATCTATGCGCAGGCCGTCAACGACGACGCCGGCTCGACCCTCGTCTTCCTCTCCACCCTCGATCCCGAGAACCGGAAATCGAAGGTGAAGGGCAACGTCCCTGGCGCCAAGTCCCTCGGCGTCGCCTTCGCCGCCAAGGCCAAGGCCGCCGGCATCACCGCCGTCGTGTTCGACCGCAACGGGCGTCTCTTCCACGGCCGCGTCAAAACCTTTGCCGACGCCGCCCGCGAGGGTGGTCTGCAGTTCTAATCTCCGCCCATGAATTACAATTCCACCCGTCCGTCCTCCGGTCCCCGCTCGAACAATGATTCGGGCGAGCCGGGCATGTTTGAGAAAGTCGTCTTCATCAACCGCTGCGCCAAGGTCGTGAAGGGCGGCCGTCGCTTCAGCTTCTCCGCTCTCTCCGTCGTCGGCGACGGCAAGGGCCGGGTCGGCATCGGCTACGGCAAGGCCAACGAGGTCCCCGACGCCATCAAGAAGTCCACCGAGTCCGCCAAGAAGCGCATGGTTTCCGTGAAGCTCAAGGGCAGCACGATTCCGCACGAGGTGCTCGGCGAGTATGACGGCGGCAAGGTCTTCCTCCGCCCCGCGTCCAACGGCACCGGCCTCATCGCCGGCGGCGGCGTGCGCGCGGTCCTCGAGGCCGCGGGCGTCCACAACGTTCTCACCAAGTCGATGGGTTCCAAGAACCACATCGCTGTCGTCCATGCGACCCTCAACGGCCTGCTCAAGCTGCGTCTCGAAGAGGACTTCAAGGCCCTCCGCGCCTAATCAATCAAAACTCCGAGTCGTTCCGCCAAATCATGCGGGGCGGCGCCCCATAAATCAGGAATTACCAAAATGCGTCTCCATAATCTCAAGAATGTCAAAGGTGCGGTGCACCGCCGCAAGCGCGTCGGCTGCGGCGAAGGTAGCGGCCACGGCAAGACCTCCGGTCGCGGTGGCAAGGGTCAGACGGCCCGCTCCGGCGGCTCCATCCGCCCCGGCTTCGAAGGCGGCCAGATGCCCCTTTACCGCAAGCTCCCGCATCGCGGGTTTAACAACTACGAATTCCGCACGAGCTACGCCGTCGTGAACGTCGGCGATCTCGCCCGGCTTGATGCCAAGGTCACCGAGGTCAACACCGAGGTGCTGGCCGCAGCCGGCCTCGTCCGTCCGGGCGTCAAGCTGCTCAAGGTGCTCGGCGACGGCGAAATCACCCGCGCCCTCAAGGTCACGGCCCAGAAATTCACTGGCTCGGCCAAGGCCAAGCTCGAGAAAGCCGGCGGCGCGGCGATCGTCGCCTAAGCAGGGCAGGGCGGGCCTCCCGGTCCGTCAGGCCAAACCCCTCCAGATTTCCCCTAATGTTTTCCGCCTTCACGAACTCCATGAAGATTCCCGAGCTCCGCTCGCGGATCCTCTACACCCTGGGTTTGCTCTTCGTGGCCCGCGTCGGAGCGCATATCCCGCTGCCCGGCGTCGACCCGAAGCCGCTGCAGCTGTTCTTCGCCGATCAGACGGCGGCCGGCGGCGGAGGTCTCATGGGCCTTTACAACATGTTCACGGGTGGCGCGCTGTTGAAGGGCGCGGTCTGCGCCCTGGGCATCATGCCCTACATCAGCGCGTCCATTATCTTCCAGCTGATGACCGCGATTGTGCCGGCCCTCAGCCGCCTGCAGCAGGAAGGTGATGTCGGCCGCCAGAAACTCACCCAATACACCCGCTATGCCACGGTGTTCATCTGCCTGATCCAGGCGGTGCTGCTGATTCTCAACATGGAGAATCCCGGCAAGCTGTTCCCGGGTTATGATGTGAACGTCTACGGCCAGATCATCGTGGTCGGCAAATTCTGGTTCTTGGTCCAGTCCACCATCATCATGACCGCCGGTACCATGCTGCTGATGTGGCTCGGCGAGCAGATCACCCAGCGCGGCATTGGCAATGGCGTCTCCCTGCTGATCACCATCGGCATTCTGTCGGACATCCCAGGTGCCGCCCAGTCCACCTACCAGCTCTTTTTCGCCCCCGTCGGCGTGGCCAAGCTCGGGCCCATCCAGGGCGTCATGATGCTCGGTCTCTTCATCGTCGTCACCATGGGCATCATCGCGGTGACCCAGGGCCAGCGCAAGATCCCGGTCCAGTACGCCAAGCGGGTCGTCGGCCAGAAGGTCTATGGCGGGCAGAGCTCCTTCCTGCCTCTCAAGGTCAACTACTCCGGCGTCATGCCCGTCATTTTCGCCACGTCCATCCTGCTCTTTCCGCAGATGATCATGTCGCAGGTCGGCGCGTATTTCGACCTGAAGTTCCTCGTCGAGTTCTCCAACAACCTGCTCCAGGGGCATTGGATGTATTACACGCTGATGACCTTGCTCATCCTGTTCTTCAGCTATTTCTGGGTGTCCGTCATGTTCAAGCCCATCCAGATTGCCGATGACCTGAAGAAGTATGGCGGGTACATTCCCGGGGTTCGCCCGGGCGAGCCCACGGCCGGGTTCCTCGACTTCATCATGACCCGCCTGACGCTGGCGGGCGCGATATTCCTCACTGTCATCGCCGTGCTGCCGGATCTGCTGCTGTATCAATTGAAGGTTCCGCCGCGGGTGGCTTACTTCTTCGGCGGCACCGGCATGTTGATCACGGTTGGCGTCATTCTGGACACGATGCGCCAGATAGAAACCTTCCTCCTCCAGCGCCATTACGACGGCTTCCTGAAGAAGGGTCGCATCCGCGGCCGCAGCACCTCCGCCAACGTCGCTTTGGGCGAGGCCGCCAGCGACAAATCGGTCATGCAACTGACTGCCGTCATGGTGGTTATACTGTTGATCGGTCTCACTGCCTGGGCCATCCGGCGCTTCGCTCTTTAACACTTTACTTCGGTGAAGAGGGCTGAACACTCCAGCGCCTTTTCCGCTCTCGCCCCGGCGAAAGCGAAAATCATTCTCCTCGGTCCTTCCGGCCCGCATTTCGCGGGTTTGATCAACCAAGGCCGTTCTTTGAATTTTGAGCACGTCTCTCCTGCGTTACTTGTGCAACAGGAGATTTCGCGACGCACGCCGCACGGCCAGCAGGCCGCCTCGGCGCTCATGCGCGGCTCCGCCGTGTGTGACCAGCTCCATCTTGTGCTTCTGCGCAAGTGGTTTTGGGCGCGCAAACCCGATGCGGGATTCCTTCTCGAAGGCTTCCCGGCTACGCTGCTCCAAGCGTTGGTGTTCGACGAATGGCTCGAAGCCCGTGGTGAAACCCTCACCGCCTGCTTCGCCGCTGATCTGCCCCTGGCAGATCCCGTCCTCACCCACTACCGCACCCAGGGTCTCCTCCGCGGAGACCTGACCGCCGCTGCCTGATGATCCCGATCAAAAACCCGGAAGCCATCAGGCGGATGCGCGAGTCCTGCGCCATCGCCGCCACCGTCCTGGCGCGGCTGAAGGAGCAGGTTCGTCCCGGTATCACGACCTACGACTTGGATCAAATCGGCCGCGATCTCATCGCCTCGTTCGGCGCTCGCAGCGCCTGCCATGGCTACCAGTTGCATTCGCGCCGCTATCCGGCCCACACCTGCCTCTCCGTCAATGAAGAGGTGGTCCACGGCATCGGCTCTCTTAAGCGCATCCTGCGCGACGGCGACATCATCTCGCTCGACGTGGTCGTTGAATACAACGGCTACATCGGCGACAATGCCACGACGGTCCCGGTTGGCGTCATCGCCCCCCGCACCGCCGAGCTGTTGAAAGTCACCGAGGAGGCCCTTTACCTCGGCATCAAGCAGGCGGTCACCGGCCATCGCATCGGCGACATCTCGTACGCCGTGCAGACTTTCGTCGAGGGCCATGGCTTCGGTGTCGTCCGCGAGATGGTCGGCCACGGGGTCGGCCGCGCGATGCACGAGGAACCGCAGATCCCCAACTTCGGCCGCCGCAACTCCGGCGAGAAGATCAAGGCGGGGATGACGCTCGCCATCGAGCCCATGGTCAACCTCGGTCGCCACGAGGTCCGAACCCTGACCGACGGCTGGACGGTCGTCACCTCAGACGGTACGCCCTCCGCCCATTTCGAACACACCGTGCTCACCACCGATTCCAGCCCCGAGATTCTCACCATTCCGCGGGCCTCCTGAAAATTTCCTCCCAACTCTCAACAACTAACTCTCAACCACATCACCCATGCCTCGTCTCCTCGGCGTAGAACTTCCCGCCAAAAAGAAAATCGGATACTCCCTCCGGTATATCTATGGCATTGGCCCCACGCGGGCCGACCAGATCATCGCAGCCGCCGGCCTCGATGCCAACATGCGCGCCTCGGACCTTACCGAGGAACAGCTGAACAAGATTCTCCACGTCATCACCGACAACAAGTGGGTGGTGGAGGGCGATCTCCGTCGTGACATCGCCGGCAACTTGAAGCGCCTCCAGGCCATTAATTGCTACCGCGGCATCCGTCACCGTCGCAGCCTGCCCGTCCGCGGTCAGCGCACCAGCACCAACGCCCGCACTCGCAAGGGCCCCCGCAAAACCGTGGGTGTCACCAAGGCCGCCGCGCCTGCCAAATCAGCTTAAACCATATCTCCATGTCCGAAGAGAAATCCGCTCCCAAGAAGGAAAAGGCGCCCAAGAAGGTCGCTCCCGCCGCCGACACCGCTCCCGCGGCTGAAGCCAAGCCCGCCAAGGCCCCCAAGGGGGCCAAGCCCGCCGAGGGCGAGGCTGCCGCCGCCCCGGCCGCCGACACCAAGCCTGTCGAGCTCGTGCACGGCGTGCCGAAGGCCGTCACCGCCGAGGATCTGCTCAAGGAGGAGCTTTCCGCCATCAAAGTCCGCAAGGCCAAGGGTTCGAAGAACGTCAGCTCCGGCATCGCGAACATCGCCGCGACCTTCAACAACACGATCGTCTCGATCACCGACGCCAAGGGCAATGTCATCTCCTGGTCCTCGGCCGGCAAGTGCAACTTCCGCGGCTCGCGCAAATCCACCGCCTACGCCGCCCAGGTCGTCGCCCAGGACGCCGCGCGCAACGCCATGGCCCACGGCCTCAAGGAGGTTCAGATCCGCGTCAGCGGCCCCGGCCTCGGCCGCGACTCCGCCATCCGCGGTCTCCAGGCCATCGGCCTCGAGATCTCCTCCATCATCGACGTGACACCGGTGCCGCACAACGGCTGCCGTCCGCGCAAGCGCCGTCGCGTCTAATCCGTTCCCAACCCGCCAACTATTTTCTACCATGGCTCGCTACACAGGACCATCCACCCGCATCAGCCGCCGCTTCGGCCAGTACATCATTGGCTCGGCCAAGGTGCTTGAGCGCCGCAATTTCCCGCCCGGCCAGCACGGCCCGAAGTCGCGCCGCAAGCTCTCCGAGTATGCCGTCGGCCTCGCCGAGAAGCAGAAGCTCCGTTACATCTACGGCCTGCTCGAGCGCCAGTTCCGCCGCACGTTTGCCATCGCCAAGCGCGAGCGCGGCGTCACCGGCGAGCGCTTCCTGCAGCTCCTCGAGACCCGTCTCGACAGCGTCGTCTATCTCCTGGGTTTCGCCAAGAGCCGCGCGGCCGCCCGCCAGCTGGTCAACCACGGCCATGTGCGCGTCAACGCCCACAAGGTCGACATCGCCAGCTACACGGTCGTCCAGGGCGACGAGGTCGAGATCAAGGCCGTCAACTCCTCCCGCCAGCTCGCCACCCGCGCCATTGAGGAAAACCGCGCTCGCGTCGTCCCCGGCTGGCTCACGCGCAATGACGAGGCCCTCAAGGGCACCGTCACGCGCCTGCCCACCCGCGACGAGATGGAACCCTCCATCAACGAGCAGCTGATCGTCGAATACTACTCGCGCTTCTAAGCCCTTCCGGCCGGTCGCTTCACCCTTCTTCGTCATTCAAAACTCAAATATTATTCCTCCCATGCCCAAGCGTCTCGGAAAATTCGAAATTCCCTCCAAGCTCACCAAAATCGAGGAGGGCTCCACCGACACCTACGCCAAGTTCATCGCCGAGCCCTTCGAGGCCGGCTATGGCCACACCATTGGCAACTCCCTCCGCCGCGTCCTGCTCAGCTCCATTGAGGGCAGCGCCATCAGCTCGATCAAGATCGAGGGCGTGAACCATGAGTTCCAGTCCGTCGACGGCGTCGTCGAGGATGTCACCGACATCGTCCTCAACCTGAAGAAGATCCTCATCGTCTCCGAGAAACGCGAGACCGTGCGTCTCCACCTCAAGGTGAACAAGGAAGGCCCGGTCACCGCCGCCGACATCCAGGCCGACGCCAACATCAAGATCGTCAATCCCGACCAGGTCATCTGCACCCTCGACCACAAGCGCACCTTCGAGGCCGATATCGAGATCAAGACCGGCCGCGGCTACTGCCCCGGTGAGAACAACAAGAAGGAAGAGCAGGCCATCGGCGTCATTCCGATCGACTCGCTCTTCTCGCCCGTCCGCCTCGTCCGCTACTCGGTCGAGAACACCCGCGTGGGCCAGATCACCGATTACGACAAGCTCGTGCTCGAGGTCTGGACCGACGGCCGCATCACCCCGGACGACGCCCTCAAGCAGTCCGCCTCGATTCTCAAGCATCACCTCGACGTGTTCGACCGCGTCTCGCAGGAAGCCTACGAGTTCGAGAGCGTCGCCGCCGAGGTCTCCGAGGAGCAGAACAAGCTCCGCAAGCTCCTCAACATGTCGGTCAACGAGATCGAGTTGTCCGTCCGCGCGGCGAACTGCCTGAACAACGCCAACATCACCACCGTTGGCGAGCTGGCCATGAAGACCGAGCAGGAGATGCTCAAGTACCGCAACTTCGGCAAGAAGTCCCTCAACGAGATCAAGGAAAAGCTCGAAGCCCTCGGCCTGTCCCTCGGCATGAAGTTCGACGAGCGCCTCCTCGACACGAAGAAGGAAGCCTGAGCCGAAGCAGCGAGCATCGAGTGGCGGGTAGCGAGCATGGCTCCTTCCGCTGCTCTTTTCTAATCACTACCCGCTACTCACTACTAATTCGGTCCTCGCGCCGTCCGCTGCCGCCCAACGCTGCGAGCGGTTTTTCCCGACAGAGCAAGCTGACGCCAACTCACTACCATCGTTTGCTTACCCTGCTACGGAAAACCAAATTGCCGATCGGGGACCGATAACCATAACATCCAATGCGTCACAATAAACATCACGCCTCCCTCGGCGTCACCCGCGAGCACCGCAAGGCGATGCTCTCCAACATGGGCGCCTCGCTCATCCGTCATGGTCGCATCGAGACCACACTGACGAAGGCCAAAGCCCTCCGCCCTTTCATCGAGAAGGTCATCACCAAGGCCAAGAAGGCCGCAGCCGCGACCGAGAAGAAGGATGCGATCCATCTCCGCCGCATGGCCCTCAAGGATATTCGCGACGAGTCGGCCGTCACCCTCCTCTTCAACGAGAAGGCGGCCCAGTTCGCGAAGCGTTCCGGTGGCTACACCCGCATCTACAAGCTCGGCCCGCAGCGCCTCGGCGACGCTGCCGAGATGGCGCTCATCGAGTTGATCGGAGCCGACGACACGGGCTACTCCAAGTCCCGCGGCAAGAAGAAGGCGACCAAGAAGGCCAAGCCCGCCGCTGAAGCGGCTCCGGCGACGGAAGCCGCTCCCGAAGCCCCCAAAGCCTGAGGTAGGGCGGGACCGCTGGGCCCGCCGCTCTCCGATCTCTCAACGCGCCGATCCGTCAGGACGGCGCGTTTTTATTTCCCCTTGGCGCGGATGTGTCTTCCTGTGAGTCTCAGGCCTTGGCCACCCCACCTGCCCTATGAAGGCCCTCCTGCTCACCGCCCCGTCGCAGCTCGCCCTGGTTGATTTCCCTGACCCGCAACCGGGGGAGGGCGAGGTGCTGCTACGGGTTCGCGCCTGCGGCATCTGTGGCAGCGACATCCATGGCTGGGACGGCCGCACCGGCCGGCGCCGCCCGCCGCTCATCATGGGCCACGAAGCCTCCGGGGAAATCGCCGCCTTGGGGCCGGGGGTGACGGACCGGGCGGTGGGTGATCGGGTGACATTCGACTCCACGATTTCGTGCGGGCAGTGCGGGTATTGCCGCGCCGGACAGATCAATCTGTGCGACAACCGCCGTGTGCTGGGCGTGGCCCCGGCCG
>JANMTJ010000443.1:0-10582 GCA_031390295.1 Oleiharenicola sp. | reverse complement strand
TGAGGGCGGCGCAGTCGGCGTGAAACTTGTCAGTCCACTGCTTCGTGACCTCGGCGAGCGGGCGGCCCTCGTCGCGGGCGCGCTTGATGGTCTTGTCGTCCACGTCGGTGAGGTTGCGGACGTGCTTCACTTTGCCGGGATGCTCCAGCTCGAGCAGGCGACGGATGACGTCGTTGACGACGAAGGTGCGGAAATTGCCGATGTGCGCCGGGGCGTAGACGGTCGGGCCACAGTTGTAGAAACGGAATATGCCGTCCGGTTGCGCGGGTTTCAGCTCTTTCAGGCTGCGGGTGAGGGAGTCGTGGAGACGGATGGGCATGGGGCAGGTTTTGAACCGCTAATCTGCGCTAATTGGCGCTAATAAGAGCCGCACTTTCCATATTTATTTTCAAGATTAGCGTGAATTAGCGCCAATTAGCGGTTTAATCGACGTCCAGTCACCCCATGGCCAAGACCCCCAAGCTCGAACTGACTTTCCGTCCCCGCCGTTTGCGGCGCCAGCCCAGCCGCCGCGCCCTCGTGGCCGAGACGGTGTTGCGGGTGGAGGACCTGATCGCCCCGCTGTTCGTGGTGGAGGGCAAGGGCCGGCCCGATCCGATCGCCTCGATGCCGGGGGTGTACCGCCTGTGCATCGCCGACCTGGTCAAGGAATGCCGCGAATTGCACCGCCTGGGCGTTCCCGCCGTGGCCCTGTTTCCCAAGCTCGACTCAAAGCTGAAGGATGAGGAGGGCACCGAGGCCCTCAATCCCGACACCTTGGTGCTCCGGGCCGTGCGCGCCGTGAAGAAGGCCGTGCCCGAGCTGAGCGTCATCACCGATGTAGCGCTCGATCCCTACACCACGCACGGGCACGACGGCGTGCTCAACGAGGCCAGGGACGACGTGGACAACGACCGCACGGTGGTGATTCTCGGCAAGATGGCCGTGCTGCAAGCCGAGGCGGGCGTGGATTTTGTGGCCCCGTCGGACATGATGGACGGTCGCATCGGGGCCGTGCGCAAGGCGCTCGAGGCCGCCGGCTTCAGCGACACGGGCATCCTGGCCTACTCGGCGAAATACAATTCGGCCTACTACGGGCCGTTCCGCGATGCCGTGGGCAGCGCGCAGGCTGCGGGCACGCGGCTGCTCAGCAAGGCGACCTACCAGATGAATCCGGCCAACCGTCGCGAGGCCATCCGCGAGGTGCAGCTGGATGTCGCCGAGGGGGCCGATATCGTGATGGTGAAGCCCGCCGGCGCCTACCTCGACATCATCCGCGAGGTGCGCAACAGCACCCGCACCCCGGTGGCGGCCTACCAGGTTTCCGGCGAATACGCCCAGATCCAGGCGGCGGCCCGGCTGGGCTGGCTCGACCTGGCCCGCTGTCGCGACGAGTCGCTGCTGGCCATCAAGCGCGCCGGGGCGGACATGATCCTGACCTACTTCGCCAAGGAAGTAGCCAAGTCATTGCGCTGACCTGCAAATAATTACCCCATGTCCACCCCCTCTGAGTCCCATCCCTCGACGGATGCCGCATCCGCGGCCCCCTCGCGCCGCCGTTTTATCACCACCTCGCTGGCCGCCGGCACGGTGCTGGCCCTGACGCCTTCGCGGCTGGTCCGCGCCGCGGAAGTGGCCCCGGAGGGGCGCAAGCTCAAGGTCGCCCTCATTGGCATCGGCAACCGGGGCAATGACCTGCTGAAATCTTTCCGTGACACCGGTTTGGTCGAATTCGTGGCATTCTGCGATGTGGACCTGATGGGCGCGCACACGGCTGAATCGCGCCAGTTGTTCCCGGACGTGCCGTGTTTTCAGGATTACCGCGAGATGTTCGCCCAGATGGGCGACCGCTTCGAGGCGGTCATCGTGGCGACACCGGATTTTTCCCACTTCATCATCGCCATGCACGCGATGGCCCAAGGCAAGCACGTCTACCTCGAGAAGCCGCTTGCGCACACTTTCCACGAGGTTGAGCTGCTCAAGGCCCAGGCCGCAAAGAGCGGCGTGGTGACGCAGATGGGCAACCAGGGCCACTCGGGCAACAACTACCACCAGTTCAAGGCCTGGCAGGAGGCCGGCATCATCGCGGATGTGACGCGCGTCGACATGTTCATGAATTCACCTCGCCGGTGGCACGGCTGGAAGGTGGACGGTTTTCCCGCCGGCGAGCCGGTGCCCGCCTCGCTGAACTGGGATATCTGGCACATGCACAAGGCGGTCCATCCATTCAGCAAGCGCCTGCATCCCGGTGACTGGCGCGGCTGGTTCAACTACGGCAACGGCGCCTTCGGGGACTGGGGCCCGCACATCCTCGACACCTGCCACCGGTTCCTGGAACTCGGCCTGCCGCACACCATCGAGGCCGTGAAGCGCGACGGCCCGAACGAATTCATCTTCCCGCAGGCCACGACCATCCGGTTCGACTTTGCCGCCCGGCGGGACAAGCCGCCGGTGGAAGTCTTTTGGTATGACGGCGTGGATAACCCCCCGCCATTGCCGCCCGAGATGGGGCCGGCCGCCAAGCTGGAGCGGAAGAACGGGAAGTTCATCTACAGCAAGAAACTCGTCTTCGCCGGGGGCACGCACAGCGAGACCCTGCGCATCGTGCCCGAGGAGAAGATGCGCGAGATGGCGCCGACGCTGCCGCGCATCATGGGCGGCTTCTCGGATCACTTCCAGAATTTCGCCCTCGCTTGTCTCGGAAGGGAGGAGACGAAATCGCCCTTCCATATCGCCGGGCCGCTGACGCAGGTGTTCCTGCTGGGCGTCATCGCGCAACGGCTGGGCGGTCGCCTGGAATTCGACCCGGCGGCCAGGCGTTTCACGAACAGCGAACGGGCGAATGAGCTGCTGACTGCCGAACTTCCGCGCACGGGCTGGGAGAAGTACTACCGGGGGTAGGGCGCGGACTCCGTTCCGCGCGGCGGCGGCGAGCATCCTTCGCCAAGCCTACGGCCTGCCAAGAGGTATTCGCCGCCCTACCGGGTTTGGCTCCACAACGCCCGCGTCAGCACGAGGTGGCCGAACAGGGCGCCGCCCCTGCAGACGGGTCCGGTTAGCGCTTACACTCTTGTCGGCGATGCCTTACGGGGTGAGGACACCCTGCCTCCAGGAAGCAGCCGGATACTTCGCTGCACGCAGGATGTCGCTCGCGGGAATGAACTCCATCAGGCCGGGGATCGCGCCAGCTTGCTGTGTCTGCGGCTGTAGCCGAAGTACACGGTGAAGCCGAGGGCGAGCCAGATCGTGAGGTTGAGCCAGGTGATGGCGGGCAGGGCAAACATCTGGGCGATGCAGACCAGAATGCCAAGGACGGGCACAAAGGGCACCCAGGGGGTGCGGAAGGGGCGGGGGAGGTCCGGTTGGGTCCGGCGGAGCACGAGGACCCCCGCGCAGACCAGGGAAAACGCGAGCAGGGTGCCGATGGAGATGAGTTCGCCGAGCAGGTTGAGCGGGAACAGGCCCGCGATGATTGAGCACGAAATGCCGGTGATCCAGGTCGTCACGTGGGGCGTGCCGTATTTCGGATGGATCTTGGCAAAGGTGGAAGGCAGAAGGCCGTCCTTGGCCATGGCGAAGAAGATGCGGGGCTGACCCAGCAGGGAGACGAGGATCACCGAGGTGAGGCCGGCAAGCGTGGCGGCCTCGATCAGGTAGCGAAAAAACGCCGGGGCCTGGACCTGCTGCAGGGCGAAGATGAACGGCGCATCCACGTTAAGCTTGCTGTAATGCACCATGCCCGTGAGCACGAGTGACACCGAGATGAAGAGGAAGGAGACGACGGCGAGGGTGCCGAGCAGTCCGATCGGCAGGTCGCGCTGCGGGTTCTTGGTTTCCTGCGCGGCGGAGGAGACGCAATCAAAGCCGACGTAGGCGAAGAAGATGGCGCCGGCGCCGCGGAAGATGCCGCTCCAGCCATGGTCGCCAAAGTCGCCGGTGTTGGCGGGGATGAAGGGGGTCCAGTTGGCCAGGACGAGCTCGCGGTGGCCGAAGAAATACCAGATCCCGTAGCCCACGAGGGCGAGGAGGACGCCGACCTTGATCACCACCATCAGGTTGTTGAAACGGGAGGATTCCTTGATGCCGATATAGAGAATGTAGGTCAGCAGGAGAGAGATGAAGACGGCGGGGAAATTGATCAGGGCGCCGGTGGTCACGAGCTTGCCGTCAACCACGTCGAGGGGGGCGCTGGCCATGACCGTGGGCAGGACGAGGTTGAATTCGTTGAGAATGTCGCGGACGGCCCCGGACCAGCTGACCGCCACGGCGGCACCGGAGAACAGGTATTCGAGGATGAGGCACCAGCCGACGACCCAGGCGAAGAATTCCCCGAGACTGCCGTAGGTGTAGGTGTAGGCGCTGCCGGAGACCGGGATCAGGGCCGCCAGCTCGGCGTAGCACAGGCCGGCGAGCAGGCAGGCGATGCCGGAGATGACAAAGGAGATGGCGATGGCGGGCCCGCCGTAGAGGGCCGCGGCCTGGCCGGTCTGGACAAAGATGCCGGCCCCGACCACGGAGCCGATGCCCAGGCTGACGAGGCTGAGCGGACCGAGCGTGCGCTTGTAGCCGTGCTCCGCGGCGGCCTCGGCCTGGAGGGAAGCAATCGACTTGGTGCGGAACAGGCTCATGGGGAACAGGACGGCCGTTCCGTGGCACCGAGCGGGCGGTGGGAGGACAGGCGATGACTAACCAGTGCAGGATGAACTGCAGACTGGAAGAAGGCTTTCAACGGCCGCGTTTGGTGCTGCGCGGTTTTTCGCCCCCTTCCTCGGCGTCGTCGGAATCCTCGTCATCCTCGTCCTTGTCCTTCTCGCCGTCCTTTTTCTTCTCGCCGTCCTCCTCATCAGAGTCCTCGTCGTCATCCCACTTGAGGGAGGCGTCGTTCTTCATCTTCTCGTCCTCCTCCTCTTCGACGTCGGGCACATCGGCCTCGTCATCGCCGCCCTTGACCTTCTCGCCGTCCTCGTCGTCGTCGCCATGCCCCTCGGGGGTATAGTCAAGGATGGCGGTGATCTCGGTGAACAGGTGGACGGCCTTGCCCTCGATGAAATCGCTGTTCTGCGCCTCGCGGATCTGGTCCTCCACGTCGTCCACGGTGAGCTTTTCCTCCAAATCGAGGATTTCGTTCAGCATCTTGACACGCAGACGGGTGATGTGGTCGAGGAAGTCGGCATAGGGGCCGTTCTCCTCGTCGATGACATCGGGCAGGGCAAAAAGCTTTTCCTCGGATTCCAGCAGCGGCTGCTTGATGCGGGCGAGGCGGACCTTGCCCTTGCCCAGGTCCTTGGCGATGCGGAAGGGAATGAAGGCGCGCTCAAACACATCCTGGTCGAAGCCGTACTCGCGCAACGGGTCGATCAGCTCGATGAGGTGGTCAACCTGGCGGGGATCGATGATGCTGAGGCCGTCGACGTCCCAGTGGACGGGATCGCTGACCTCATCGACCCACCAGTTATGATCCTCTCCGAGCCGGACGATGCACCATTCGAGTTTGGGGGAGACTTTCGGCATGATAGATGTGTTCTGAATGCGCTGCACGAAAACGGGGCGATTCAGCCCTTGTCAAATACTGAAACGCCTAATTTTGAAAATTCTCCAAACGGCCCGCTGGGAATGGGAAACGCGGCCGCACACTGGGAAGGAAGCGCGAAATAACAAGATCAAAACTTTGCCCGTCCGGTGCTTGAAACCTGTCCGGTGGATGCCACAGTCCGCGCCACATGGACTGGCTCTACCAACACGCGGTCAAACCGCAGCTCTTCCGCCTCGATCCGGAGCGGGCGCACGAGCTGGCCGTGGGGGCGATGTCGTGGCTGGGCCGGGTGTCCCCGCTCTGCGCGCTGTTGGAATGGCGGCACCGGTTGGCTCCGGGGCTGCACCGTCCGGTGGAGTGCTGCGGGCTCAGATTTCCCAATGCCGTGGGTCTGGCCGCCGGTTTTGACAAAAACGGCCAGGCCTGGCCGGCCGCCGCCGCGCTGGGCTTTGGCCACGTCGAGATTGGCACGGTCACGCTGCACGCGCAGCCGGGCAACCCGCGCCCCCGGGCCTTCCGTTACCCCGCCCAGCAGGCGGTGATCAACCGCATGGGGTTCAACAACGACGGGGCGGCCGCCCTCGCGGCCCGGCTGGCGAAGCTGCCCGGACCCGGCCGGCGGTCCATTCCCCTCGGCGTCAATCTCGGCAAGAGCAAGGTCACGTCGCTCGATCAGGCGGTGGAGGACTACCTCGGCAGCTTCCGGCTGCTGGCCGACCACTCGGATTACCTGGTGGTGAACGTCAGCAGCCCCAACACGCCCGGCCTGCGCGAACTGCAGGATGCCGCCTGGCTCAAGCCCCTGCTGGCGGCGCTGGTGGATGAAAACAAGACGCGGGTGGCCGCCGGCCGGCCGCGCCGGCCGCTGTTGCTGAAGATCGCCCCCGACCTGTCGTTCCCCCAGATCGACGCCGCGCTGGGCGTCATCGCCGAGCTCGGACTCGACGGCATCATCGCGACCAACACCACGCTGGCGCGTCCGGGATTTTTCTCGACGGTGAACGAGGCGGGCGGCCTGAGCGGTGCGCCGGTGCGCCGCCGTGCGACGGAGATCATCAACTACATTGCGCGGGCGACAGGCGGGCGGCTGCCGATCATCGGGGTCGGCGGCATCATGGACGAGGCGGCGGCGGGCGAGAAACTCGATGCCGGTGCCACGCTCGTGCAACTCTACACCGGGCTGATCTACCGCGGACCGTTCTTCGCGGCCGAGGTGGCGCGGGCGCTGGCGCAGCGGCAGCGCGGGTGACGCGCCTCAGATCGCCCAGTCGGCGCCGTCGACGAGGATCTCGTGGGCCTTGCGGGGACGGACGACCAGGCTCGTTTCCATGTAATAGGCCACGCTGTGGGCGGGGATGGACTCGCGAAGCCAGACGTTGGCGCCGATGACGGAATGGGCGCCGACGCGGGTGTCGCCGCCCAGGATGGTGGCGTGGGCGTAGATGGTGACGTGATCCTCGATGTCGGGA
Source organism: Oleiharenicola sp. (assembly GCA_031390295.1). Lineage (GTDB taxonomy): Bacteria > Verrucomicrobiota > Verrucomicrobiia > Opitutales > Opitutaceae > Lacunisphaera. The sequence continues at coordinate 3,601 of JANMTJ010000443.1, read as the reverse complement.
TGGCGCTTCACGCCCTTGACCGGGTTGTTCTTGCCGTCGGTCTCGAAGGACTTGGCGCCAAGGGTGACGCCCTGGTAGATCTTCACGTGCGTGCCGATGGTGGCCGTCTCGCCGATGACGACGCCCGTGCCGTGATCGATGAAGAAATGCGAGCCGATGTGCGCCCCGGGATGGAGGTCGATGCCGGTCCGCTCATGGGCAAATTCGGTGAGCATGCGCGGCAACAGCGGCACCTGGAGCGCGTAGAGGACATGGGCGAGACGCTGGAGCGAAATGGCCAGCACGCACGGGTAGGCGAGGATGATCTCGTCCATGCTGCGGGCGGCCGGGTCGCCGCTGTAGGCGGCCGCGACGTCGGTCTGCACCACGCGGCGCACTTCCGGCAGCGTGGAGAGAAACTGGGCCGTGATCGCATGGGCCGCCGCCTTGGGCTCGGCATTGCCGGCAAAACGCAGGCTTTTCTCAATCTCGGTGGCGAGGCGGCGCTCGATCTTGCCCAGGAGCTTTTCCAGCCAGGCCGGCGCATCGGCCTGGGTGAGGCCGGTATCCTCGAAAAATCCCGGGAAAAGCAGGTGCATGAAGTCGCGGGCCAGATCGTTGACCCGGTCCTGCGAGGGCAGGTTGGCCCCATCCAGGTGGTTGATGCCGCCGCCCTGGGCGTAGGATTCGAGCAGGGCCTGCGTGATGGCTTTGGGGATCATGGTTGGCGGGATGCGCGGATAGCTTCGTCAAAAACCCCCTCCGGTCAAATGCCTTGGGCGGGAATCTCGTCATAGGGGGGCTGACCCTTGAGTCCCCGCAGAAAGTGTCGTTTCAGGAAAGTCTTTCCAGACCCGCTCTTGAGGTATTCTTCGAAGGCCATGGCCGTTGGCTTATCAGCGAATGCCGTATACGATACGAGATGCCATGGCTTGAATTTCCGGGTATGTGGCGATTTGCCCTCGTTGTGATCGGCCAGGCGTTGCTTCAAATCGTGGGTAATCCCGACGTAATGCTGCTGCCTTTGATGCACGCTCTCGATGAGATAAACGTAGATCATGCCGACAGCGTGTGTGAAAAGCCGTCCTCCGCCAAGCCTATGGACGGCAGCCTCCGCTGCGCATCCCGGCTTCGTTTTCCTCTGGGATATCCGAGAATTTGGGCTGGCCTGCCAGCCGTAGGCCCGGCGGAGGCTGGTGCTCGGGACAGGACTCGAACCTGCACGCCTTACGGCACACGCACCTCAAACGTGTGTGTCTACCAATTCCACCACCCGAGCGTTCCAACCTTGGGAGCGGTGACTTAGGTAAATCGGCCAAGTCTTGTAAAGCCCCGAAATGCGCTTGCGTCGCAGTTTCATCCCGGGGCACACTGTTATTTCCCGCGGGCCTGACCGGACGCGTGGAACACCTAGACCAAACCAAGCACTATACCGGGTAACCACGCCCGTTTTCCGCCCATTCATGGACGACTCCAAGCCTGCCAACGAACCCAACGAGCCGGGGTTGAATAAAATCGACCTCAGCCAGTTGCAAACCTTCAACTTCGGTACGCAATGGACCGAGGTTAAACCGGTCTCTCCCGGCCGCCGCGAACGTGATTTTGACCGTGGTGACCGGCGCGACCGCCGTGATGGTCCTGGTGGTGGGCAAGGTGCGCCCCAGATGCGTGACCGCCGGTCCTTCCGCAAGCCCGCCGGTCCCGCCGGCAGCGGTGGCCCGGCTCAGGATGCACCCGCCGGCCAGCCCGCCGGTCCGGGCGGCGAGCCCCGCCGGTTCGACCGGGGTGGCCCGGGCGGCCCGCGCCGCGAGTTCCGGGGCGAGCCCCGGGGTGACCGTCGCGAGGGTGGCGAACAGTCGTACGACCGTGCACCCTATGTCAGCCCGTATTTCACCGCGACCTGCTATCCCGAGGACACCGGCTTTGCCGCCATCGTGAAGGCCGTGCGCGCCTCGTGCCGCACCTTCCAGCTGTTCGAGATCACCAAGGCCGTGCTGGAGAAAAACGACCGCTTCGTCGTGGTCATCCAGCGGACCAAGCCTGCCGCCGCGGAAGGCCAGCCGGCCGAGAAGCCCGCTCCGCTCTACATGTCGCTGCCCGATCACCTGCCGTTTGATACGGAGGAGTCCGCCGTCCAGCACGTGCTGAACAACAACCTCGCCGCCTTCTTCGACCTGCAGGAGGTCGAGGTCGATCCACCAAAGGGCAGCTATCCCATCATCAACAAGTGTGGCATCACGGGCGAACTGCTCGGGCCACCGAACTACCACCGTTACCAGCAGATCCTGCAGCAGCATTACACGGCGAAGATCAAGGGCATGTCCTTTGATCGTTTCCGCGACAGCGTCGTCTCGGTGCGCGAGCCCGAGGTCGCGGCCGCGTGGCTGGAGAAGATGAAGAAGATCACGCGCTACACCTGGAAGCCGCCCGTCGCCAAGACTGCGGCCCCGGTGCCTGCACCCGCCTCAGCCGAAGCGACCACCGGCACGGAAACAGCCATGGCGGACAAGACGGAGGTCAAGCCGGTTGAAACCCCCGCGGCTGATATTCCCGCCACGCCCGTTGAAACCGCCGCGCCCGTGGCGGAAGCGGTTCCGGTGGCCGAGGCGGCCCCGGCAATCACCTTCGACAGCATCGAGGATGCCCGGCTGCACCTGCTCACCCATGCCCGCGACAAGGTTGTGCGTGCGCTCGAAAACGTGCGTTTTCACGGCAAGAACATTGAGAAACTGCCCCCCGGCGAAATCCGCCGCGCCCTCGAGGGCCACATCGAGCGCCAGCGCCGCTTCCCGCTCGACACGGCCAACGCCCTGCGCGGCCGCCTCCGCCGGGAGAGCTTCACCATCTTCAAGAAGGGCTCGCGCGGCGTTTCCTACGTCTGCGCGGTCAAGCGCCGCTTCCGGGTGCCCGGCCAGGTGTTCTCCGACAGCATTTCATCACTGATCGATTTCATCGAGAAGCACCCGATGGTCCACGTAAAGGACCTGCCGAAGAACTATCTCGGCATCGACGTCGCGGCCCTGCAGGCCGCCGCGCCCGCCGAACCGGTTCCCGAGGGCGCGACGCCTTCGTCGGCCCCGTTCGCGGCCCTGCCGCCGGAGCAGACCGAGAAACTGCGCAAGATGGGCAACGACCTGCGCTGGCTTGTCATGGAGGGCTACGTCACGGAATTTTCCGACAGCAAGCTCTTCGCCCCGCCGGCGGTGGCCCCTCAGGCTGCCAAGAAAGCCGAGACGGGCGACGACGAGCACGATCCGGTGGACTTTCCGGAAGTAGCACAGGCTGCAGCCGTCACCTCCGTCGCTGATGCGCCAGCCCCGGTTCCAAGTACCGAGGCGGAAACGATGCCGACACAGCCCGTCCCGGAAGCGGCCGCCCCGGTTGAGGAACCCAAACCTGAGGGTCAAAGCTGATCCCTTCCCAAGCCCGCTCGAAGGAGCGGGCTTTTTTATTGGGGGAGGACCCGCGACCCTGCGGGCCGTTTTGGGGTAGGGCGGTGCGTCCCTTCACCGCCGGATTTTTGGCGCGGAACGGAGTCCGCGCCCTACCTCAAAACCAGCCGGTGCTTGTCTCCGTCCACGATGGAGAGCGTCAGGTGCCAGGCATCCTTGGGCAGCCAGGC
>JANMTJ010000392.1:0-2121 GCA_031390295.1 Oleiharenicola sp. | reverse complement strand
CAGCATCGCGCCCTTCTCGGTGCCGCGCTTCGGCGTGAACGACAGGCCCTGCTTGGAAAAATCCTGTCCGGCAAAAGTCAGCTTGGTCGAGGCGCGATCCGTCTTGGCCTCGCCCCAGACCAGCGTCACCTCGATCTCGGCGCGCCCATTGATGGGCCGGGCCCAGAGGTAACCCACGTAGCGTTTGTTGGCCACGACGCCGAGGTCACGCTGGCGGAGACCGGCCCCGGCGGCCACCCGCGGTGAGTGGCTGCCGACGAAGGCACCCACATCGACCATCGTCACCGCCGCCGGCTCCCCGATGATCTGCCAGGGCGAGGCGCCGACGACCGGGAAGTCACTGCCCTTGAGGGAGCGGTAAGGCGAGTAGTCGGCCGTGACGGGGAAATAGAATTTCCGGTCCTCCAGCATCTCGGCCCAGATGCCGCCGTAGATGCAGCGGCCGAGGTGCTCGATGAACTGGCCGTAGATGAAGGGGTTGATGGGCGCGCCGGTCTTGGCGGCGTCCACCTTGACCTCGATCGGGCCGGCGCGCAGGGCGGCCAGCGGCAAAATCAGCAGGGCAATGAGGAGGGATAGTTTGGGGTATTTCATGGGGAGGATAGCGATAAGCAGTAAGCTCTAAGCGGAAAGCCAGAGTTCAGTAAAGAGGTCGGAAACAATGAGGGCCAGCCCGGATCCGCCGCGAATTACGTGACAGAAAAGTGGCGTGCGGACGCACGCAGCTGTAAGCTGTAAGCTCTAAGCCTGAGTCAGAATTTTCGAGCTTATCGCTTTCTGCTTACCGCTCCTCGCTCACTTCCCCTTCGCCACGTTGGTGCGACCGGGGTTGGCCTGGCGGATCACCTCGGTATGGCGGCCGCTCTGGCGCATGCCCTTGGGGTCGACGATGTGCGTATGGTTCTTGTTCTTGGCGGTGGCCGCACCGGCGCGCTGGGCGAAAATTTGATCCCGAAGTTGTTTTGAGCTCATGGTGTTTAGACTACACACGAAGCGGGAGGTTGCGAACTGATTGAGCCCCCGGAGATGAGTATCCAGGAAGGCACGAAGCACACAAATGACGGAGGGGCTTCACGCAAAGCCGCAGAGATTTGCCACGAAAAGTCGCAATAATGCACAAAAATGACCCAAGGCCAATTGCTTGGGCACTGGAAACAATACCTCCCCTGCAAGTGAAATCTATAAGGCGCCTATAAGCGCCAAGAACATCTACGCTTCGCCTAAAACACTCTTTGCGATTTTTTTGTGGCCAAAATTGCATTGGTTACTTGATGGCTGACCCGCCTACGCTCATTGAGCTTCCGCCGTCGCTCTACGAGCTATGGCGAGACAAGCCTGCGAGGTCAGCCCTCACTTGAGTGCTGAGAAATCCGTCGGAGTCAGGAACAGCGAGCTCGGCGGGCTGACCAGGAGCTTGCTGTTCACTTCCGAGGCGTCGCGGGCCTTGATCCAGTCGGGATCCTGACGGAAGGCGTCGAAGGACTTCTTGGCGGCGTCCACGCTGGCGTGGGCGATGAAGTAGAGGAGGGTCTTCCCTGCCCCCTTGTCCGCATCCAGCGGGTGCATGTAGAGGACGTTGGTCATGCCGTGCTTGGCGAAGAGCGCCAGGGTGTGGTCGCGGAAACGGGCGTCGAGGCCGTCAAGCTTGCCCTCGTTGCAGGTGTAGGTGCGAAGTTCGAAGACGTGTCCGCCGGTGAGCTTGGGCAGCGCGGGGTTGTAGTCGGTGGCGGCGAGGAAGATGGAGTCCACCTTGGTCACGATCTTGCCTGAGGCCTCGGAGGCGTCGCGGGCGGCGTGCCACGCCGGATCGGCGACGAAGGCGGCCCAGGAGGCCTTGGCGGCGTCGCGGCTGGCGTGCCGGAGGACGTAGTAGAGCTTGTCCTGGTCCTTGGCCTCGACGGGGAGCCAGTAGCCGACGTTCACCATGCCCTGTTTCTCGAAGAGCTTGCAGGTGTGGTCGCGGAAGCGGGCGAGCAAATTGGGCATCTTGCCCGGGTGGGTGTAGTAGATCCGCAGCTCGTAGATCTGGGCATCCGCTGCACTGACGGAGGCAACAAAGGAGCAAGCGAGCAGGAACGACAACAGGAGTTTCATGGGGGTTGGGGTGGCGGATGCGCTGTA
>JANMTJ010000384.1:0-9917 GCA_031390295.1 Oleiharenicola sp. | reverse complement strand
CACCATCCGCTCCGGCATGATTTCCAATATCCGCGGCATCATCGAGAGCGGCTCCTCCGAGGGCATGATCACGATGGACAACAGCCTCATGGCGCGGGTGAAGGACGGCACCGTCGAGGCCAAGGAAGCCTACATGAAGGGTTCCAACAAGGCGCTCTTCGCCCCGCTGCTCAAGCCGGGCGATCTTGACCCCGGTGCAGGGCACTGAGTTTCGCCCGCGAATTGCGCGAAATCACCGCGAATTCCAAATTAGATCGTCGGAGGGCCCAGCTCCGGCTGGGGCATGATTGAACTGTAGGTGGGGCTTTACGCCCGACTTCCGCCTCGATTTTCCAGTTGTCCGCCGCCCCATCCCGGCTAAATTCTCCGCCGATGACCAAGCTCGCGCAGATTCAGGAAGCGATTCTTCAGCTTGAGCCCAAGGAACAGCAGGAGCTGCGACACTGGCTGCTGGAAGAAGAAAGCCATGAAATGTTGGCCGCAGCCGATCAAGGCCTGCGCTCGCTGGTCGAAGAACCCACCATCCCGGTCACTGACATCCGTCAGAGGATCAAGGGATGGACTACAAAGTAGTTTTCACGGCGCAGGCCGAACGCGACCTTTTTGCCGTCGTGTCGTTTGTCGCAGAGAAGAATCCTGCGGCGGCGGAGAAACTCGGGCACGCCCTTGCGGACACCACCGAATCACTCTGTTGGATGCCCTATCGCGGACCCGCGATGCGAGGTCGGCCCGGCCTGAGGAAGCTCCCGCACCTGCCGTATCACCTGATCATCTACCGGGTGAATGAGCCCATCCGCGTCGTGGAGATCCTGCGCATCTGGGACGGCCGCCAGAACCCGAGCGAGCTGCAGCTGCCCTGACCACTTCGCTCCTAAGCCCGGCGACCTTGACCCCGGTGCAGGGCACTGAGTTTTTGCCCGCAAATTGCGCGAATGCCTGTAGAGCGGGATCGCCGAATCCCGCCACGCTTCTTCCGAATGTGGGAGGGGCTTTATGCCCCGACAATCTTCTCCGTCGGCGAGCTTGCTCTGTCGCGGCGTAAAGCCGCTCCCACATTCAAGCAACGGGTTTTGTCGCCTGCTCCAGTCCGCTCAAATACATCAAAACTTCCTTCCGCGTCGAACAGCACATGCTCTCCGTCGGCCGCAGGCTCGTGCAGAACGCCGGACGTTCGGGTTTACCGAACAGCGCACAACGGTAGTCCGGCAGGAGTTGCACACACGGAATCCCCGCCGGCTTGCCGTGCGTCGTTAATATATGCTTTTTATCCAGCCGGGAGCCGACAGTTCATACTGCGTAGCGAATGGCACCGTCTGCTAGTTCTTTGGCGCCGTCTGCTACGCGGCTTCATTCAGCGGATTCGGCGGGGCTGAAAGACTCCTGACCCAGCCACTCCTCATTATCGCCGGCAGCGAAGCCGGCTCGCTCTGGCATAGCCAGGAGCTGCACGCAAAGGCAGCCGGCCCGAAGGAACTGTTCATCGTCAAGGGCGCCACGCACATGGACCTTTATGATCGCCCGCAATACGTAAACCCGGCCGTGGCAAAGCTCTCGCCGTTCTTCCAAAAGAACCTCTGAGCACCGCGCCGCTAAATGCGTTGAATGCTCAGGCGCTCCTTTCGGCGCCATCCCGGGGAGCACACGATTAGTCACGATGCGCCATGGGGTGGCCTTCAGCCCGGAATCGGAAGCGTTGCTTCCTCCAACTGAGCCAACCCCTTCAACGCTTCCAGTTGGTTTGCTCCGCACATTTCCTTATCAGGTCGAAGGCTCACGCACACCGCGGGCCGTTCTGGCTGCCCGAAAATCGCGCAGTGGTAGTCCGGCAGCAGTTGCACACAGCGAACTCCCGCCGGTTTGCCCTGCGGCATCCCCGGAATCGGAGAGGTGATCGAAGGCGCGATGCAACAAGCCCCGCAGTTTGCCCGGCAATCCATGTCTCCAATGAACGGCCTGGACGAGGGACGTCACTGAAAATCAATCATTCACTCGGTGTCCCACAAAAAATTCCTTCCCCCACCGCCGCCGTTCGTCTAACTGCGGGGTCATAAGCCCCTACCCCCAGACCCCGGGCTGCGCCGGTTTCCCGCCGGGCTCGTCACTCCCCGCCACCTCGATCCGGGCCGTGCTGCTGCTCGCTTTCGCGGGCGGGTTCGTCCTTGCCGGCTGTCGCCAGCCGCCCCCGGTGCACGCCGCTGCCCCGGCGGCCGCCGCCCGGAAGGTCTCCTTCAACGAGCACATCCAGCCCATTCTGTCGGAGAATTGCTATGTGTGCCATGGTTCCGACTCCGGCAGCCGGAAGGCGGAACTGCGCCTTGACCGGCCGGAGGACGCCTTGGCACAGCGCAAGCACGGCCCCGTCATCATCAGGGGTGACCCCGACCGCAGTCCACTGATCCAGCGGCTGTTGTCCAAGGACCCCGAGCTGGTCATGCCGCCGCCCGAGTCCCACAAGATCCTCAAGCCGGCGGAAATCGCCCTGCTGCGCCAATGGGTGACCGAGGGGGCGGAGTACCAGCCGCACTGGGCCTTCATCCCCCCGCAGCGCCCCGCCGAGCCGGCGGTCAGGCAAATCGCCTGGGCGCGAAATCCCGTCGATCGCTTCATTCTGGCCCGGCTCGAAATGGAGAAGCTGGCGCCTTCGCCGGAGGCCGACCGGCCCGGCCTGCTGCGGCGCGTGACCTACGACCTGACCGGTCTGCCCCCGACCCCGGCGGAACTCTCCGCCTTCCTGGCCGACCCGGCGCCGGATGCCTACGAGCGCGCCGTGGACCGCCTGCTCGCCAGCCCGCGCTATGGCGAACACCGTGCCCGCTATTGGCTGGATTACGCGCGCTATGCCGACACCCACGGCATCCACCTGGACAATTTTCGCAGCATCTGGCCCTACCGCGACTACGTGATCCGGGCCTTCAACCTCAACCTGCCCTTCGACCAGTTCACCCGCGAGCAGCTCGCCGGCGACCTGCTCCCCGCCCGCAATCTGGACCAGCAGCTCGCCTCCGCCTTTATCCGCGCCGGCATCAGCAGCGGGGAGGGCGGCGCGATCGTCGAGGAACTGCGGGTCAACAACCAGCGTGAACGCGTCGAGGCCTACGGGGCGGTCTATCTCGGCCTCACCACGGGCTGCGCGGCCTGCCACGACCACAAGTTCGATCCCCTTACCCAAAAGGACCACTATCAGTTGACCGCCTTTTTCAACAACCTGGAGGAAAAGCCGTCCAACGACGACCTCGCGGACTGGCCGCCCTTCATCAACCTGCCGAAACCGGAGGACCGGGGCCGCTATGATGAGGTTCAGCAGCAGCGCGCCGGCGTGCAGGCCGCGCTCGCCGGCCGCCGGGCCCGCGCCCCGGAGCTCATCCGGCAATGGCTGGCCGCCGGACCCGCGCCGCAACCGGTCGATCCCTCCGGTCTTCAGGTCCGGCTCCTGTTCAATGAACAGAGCGGCGTCACTCTCGCCAACTCCGCCCCGCAACCGGCCTTCGCCAGTGTGACATCCACCGGCGGACCGCCCCTCTGGGGAGAGGACACCTGGTTCTGGCCGTCCTATCGCATGGAAACCAGCACCCGCCTCGCGCTGCCCGAGACCGGGGACATCGAGCGCAGCGATGCCTTCACCATCGCCACCTGGTTCATGCCCCGGATGGAGACCAATGCCTCGGGCAGCCCCAACCGGGGCACCATCCTCGGCCGCATGGACTCCACCAATGGCATGCGCGGCTGGGATCTGGGTTACGACAATGGCCGGCTCACCTTCCGGCTGGTTCACGACCAGGAGAAGGGCAACCTCCTCACCGTGGCCACGGACCTGACGTTGCTCGCTCGCGCGCGCTGGAACCACGTGCTGGCGACCTACGACGGTTCCGGCCGGGCCAGCGGGGTCAGGCTGTATGTGGATGGGGAAATGCAGTCGACCTGTGTGATCCGCGATTCCCTCGACCAGACGACCCGCACCACCGCACCCTTTTTGCTCGGCGCCGTTCATCCGGACGCCTTCCCCCTGCGCCAGTCCCGCTTCCAGGATCTGCGCTACTACGCCCGGGCACTGGATGACACCGAGGCCCGGCGCGTCGCCCGGGAGGATCACGTCGCGACCCTCGTCACCCGTCCGCCTGGTTCCTGGAACGAGGACGAGGCGCAGACCGTCGCCGATTTTTATTTCGCGCAGCATGACCCGGAGACCACGGACCTCCTCGCGCGGCTGGCCCCGTTGCAAAAGAAACTGGCTGATCTCACCCGGGATGGACCCGTCGCCCTCATCTCGGCGGAATCACCCCGCCTCGCCTATGCGGACGTACTCAACCGCGGCGACTACCGGGCCCGCCAGGAGCGCGTCCGGCCGGCCACGCCCCATTTTCTCCCGCCGCTGCCCGCCGGGGCTCCGCGCAACCGCGTGGGCCTGGCCGAATGGACGACCGACCCCGCCAACCCGCTCACCGCCCGCGTGACCGTCAACCGCATGTGGGCGGAACTCTTCGGCACCGGCTTCGTCGAGACCACCGAGGACTTCGGCATCGTCGGTGCCCGCCCGTCCCACCCGCAGCTGCTGGACTGGCTGGCGGTCGAATTCCGGGAATCCGGTTGGGACGTGAAGAAATTCTACCGCTTGCTCGTGACTTCCGCCACCTACCGTCAGTCCGCCCGGATCACCCCGGCCCGACTGGAAAAGGATCCGAAAAACCGGCTGCTCGCCCGTGGTCCGCGCTTCCGGTTTGATGCCGAGATGCTGCGCGACACCGCCCTCGCCACCAGTGGCCTGCTCGTGGAGGAGCTCGGCGGTCCCAGCGTGAAGCCCTATCAACCGCCCGGCGTGTGGGAGACCGGTGGTTATCCGAGTTCCAACACCACCAATTATAAGCAGGACACCGGCGCAGCGCTCTACCGCCGCAGCCTCTACACCTTCTGGAAACGCATGGCCCCGATGGCCAACATGGACATCTTCGACGCCCCGACCCGCGACGCCGCTTGCACCCGCCGCCAACGCTCCAACACGCCCATCCAGGCGCTCGTCACCATGAACGACGTGCAGTGGCTGGAGGCCGCCCGCCGCCTCGCCGAGACCCTCGTGGGCGAATCCACTGACGACGAGGCCCGCTTGGAAAAGCTCGCCCGGCTGGTCCTGTCCCGCTCCTGGCGTCCGGAGGAAAAAAACATCCTCATGCACCAGCTGGAAAAATTCCGCGCCACGTACGCCGCCGATCCGTGCAAGGCCGAGGAGCTGATCGAGGCCGGTGACTCCCCGGTCAATCCCAAGCTGGCCCCGCCCGAGGTCGCCGCGTGGATGCTGCTGGCCAGCACCGTGCTGAACCTCGACGCCACCCTGAACAAATGATCCCCGCGCCCACCCCACCATGAACATTCCCGATCCCCACGGCTGTTCCGACCATCACGGTGAAGGCCCCACCCTCTACGACCTGCCGGGCGTGCCGCTCGCCCTGCGCGAGCATTGGCGCCGGCTCGAGACCCGCCGCCACTTCCTCGGCCGCATGGGCAAGACGCTCGGCTGGGCCGGACTCGCCAGCCTCCTCGGTCCCCGCCTCATGGCCGCCGCGGACCGCCCCGGCGGAGCCGCCGGCGCGCTGCCCTCGCCCGCTTCGCTGCGCGTGCCGCATTTCGCGCCCAAGGCGAAACGCTGCATCAACCTGTTCATGTCCGGCGCCCCACCGCAGATGGACCTGTGGGACTACAAGCCCGGCCTCGCCGACCTTTACGACCATGACCTGCCGGACTCGGTGCGCGGCAACCAGGCGCTCACCGGCATGACCGCGGGTCAGACGCGCTTCCCCATCGCCCCGTCAAAGTGGAAATTCCAGCAGCACGGCCGCCACGGCCGGTGGGTGAGCGAACTGCTGCCCTACACCAGCCGGATCGTTGATGACCTCGCCATCGTCAAGTCGCTGCACACCGACGCGATCAACCACGAGCCCGCGATCTTGCTGATCAACACGGGCAACATGGTGCCCGGCAAGGCCTCGATGGGCGCATGGCTCTCCTACGGCCTCGGCAGCATGAACGAGAACCTGCCCGCCTTCGTGGTCCTCAATTCCAAGTTCACCCCCGGGGCCAACAACCAGCCGCTTTCCCCGCGGCTCTGGGGCAGCGGTTTCCTCCCCTCCACCTATGCCGGCGTCGCCTTCCGCTCGCAGGGCGATCCCGTGCTCTACCTCAGCGACCCGCCCGGCCTCACCCGCGAGACCCGCCGCCAGCTCATCGACGGCGTGAACGCGATCAACCAGCTCACCTACGAGGAGGTCGGCGACCCCGAGACCCACGCCCGGATCGAGCAGTACGAAATGGCTTTCCGCATGCAGACCTCCGTGCCTGCACTGGCCGACCTGAGTGACGAGCCGCAGTCGACTTGGGACCTCTACGGCCCCGCCGCCCGCGAGCCGGGCACCTTCACCTACAACTGCCTGATGGCCCGCCGCCTGGCCGAGCGCGGCGTGCGCTACACCCAGATCTACAAGCGCGGGTGGGACGTCCACGGCGACGCCGTCGGCATGCTGCCCAAGCTCTGCGCCGGCACCGACCGCGCCTGCTTCGCCCTCGTCACCGACCTCAAGCGCCGCGGCCTGCTCGATGACACCCTCGTTGTCTGGGGCGGCGAGTTCGGCCGCACCGTCTACAGCCAGGGCGGCCTGACCAAGGAAAACTACGGCCGCGACCACCACCCGCGCTGCTTCACCTCCTGGATGGCAGGCGGCGGGGTCAAGCCGGGCATCGTTTACGGCGAGACCGACGACTTCAGCTACAACATCGTCCGCGATCCCGTGCACGTGCGGGACTATAGCGCCACCATCCTCCACCTGCTCGGCATCAATCACGAGGCCCTGACCTTCAAATTCCAGGGACTCGACCAGAAACTCACCGGCGTGATCCCGGCCAAGGTCGTCCACGACCTGATCGCCTGACGCCACCTTCCTCCCATGCAAGACCGCCGCACGTTTCTCCGCCAGCTCACCGCCACCGCCGCCACCGCCGCCCTCACACCCTCCCGCATGAACGCAACCACTCCCGCCACCGCCGCCACCCTGCTCGTCGGCCGCGGCGCCCACACCTATGAATGCATCCACGACTGGCTCGTCGCGCCGGACGGCTTGGTCTGGGGCGACACCCACGGCCTCTGCCAGGACAGCCAGGGCTACATCTACGTCGCGCACACGGTGCACCCCTCGAGCAAACGGCCCGAGGCGGTGGTCGTGTTTGACCCGGCGGGCAAGTTCGTGCGCGCCTTTGGCAGCGAGTTCCGTGCCGGCGCCCACGGCCTCGACCTCCGCGTGGAGGCCGGCACCGAGCTGCTCTACCATTGCGACACCGCCCGCAGCCGCGTGGCCAAGACTTCGCTCACGGGCGAGGTGCTCTGGACCCACGACTACCCGGTCGAGGTTCCCGCCTACGCCGGCACGCCGATCAACTTCGTCCCAACCAACGTGGCCTTCTCCCCCAACGGCGACTTCTTCATGGGCGACGGCTACGGCTCGCACCACATGTTGAAGTTTTCCGCCAAGGGCGACTTCCTGCAGGAAATCGCCACACCCGGCTCCGAGGACCGCCAGATCAACAATCCCCACGGCCAGTGGGTCGACACCCGTGGACCCGAGCCTGTGCTCGTCATCGCCGACCGCGGCAACCGCCGCCTCCAGACCTTCACCCTCGACGGCCGGCACCTGCGCACCATCAAGGATGACCAGCGCCTGCGCATGCCCTGCAACTTCGACATCCGCGGCGACCTTATGGTCTGCCCGGACCTTGACAGCCAGATCTGCCTGCTCGACCGCGATTACACCGTCGTCGCCCAGCTCGGCGACGGTCGCGCGCACAACGGCGGCGTGGGCTCACGCCGCAAGCAGAAGCGCAGCGAGTTCACCCCGGGCGAGTTCATCTGCCCGCACGACGCGATCTTCCTGCAGAACGGCGACATCCTCGTTGCCGAGTGGCTCCCCATCGGCCGCCTGACGCTCCTGCGGCACGTCGGCTGACCAGAGCGACTCACCCCGACTCCCGCATGTTCGCCCGCTTCCTTCCCCGGTTAGCCGCGGCCCTGGCCTTGGCCGGGCTGGCGGTCGCCGCCGCGTGGCTCACCCCGCTCGACGGCCAGACGCACGCCGGCGCCCTCAGCCTGCCGGGCCGGCTGCATCCGCTGTTGGTGCACTTCCCGATCGTGCTGCTCCTGCTCGTGCCCGCCCTCGAGTGGGCCGGACGGAATCGCCCCGCCCTGCGCGAAACCGCCGGCGTGCTGCTCGGTCTCGCTGTGCCCTGCAGCCTGGCCGCCGTGCTGGCGGGCCTGGCGCTCATGCGCGTCGATGGCCACGAGGGTGAGCTCCTGACCGAGCACCGCTTCGGCGGGGTGACGCTCGCCGTCATGACGGCCCTCGCCTGGCTACTGCGAGGGCATTCCCGCGCCGGCTATGTCCTGTCACTGCTAGCCGCGCTGGTCACCCTGTTCTGGACCGCGCACAACGGCGGCTCGCTCACCCACGGCACGGACTATCTCACCGGGCCGCTGCCGCAGGCCCTCAAACGGGCCCTGCACATCCGCGAAACCCCGCCACCGGAAATCTACGCCTCTGACATGGTATTCGGCGCCGCGGTGCGACCGGTGCTGGAGAAACACTGCCTCGCCTGTCACGGCGCGGAAAAGCAGAAGGGCGAATACCGCATGGACTCCTTTGCGGCGCTGCTGGCCGGCGGGAAGTCGGGCCGGACTGCGATCGTGCCCGGCGACCTCCTGCACAGCGAACTCGTGCGGCGCCTGTCGCTCGAGCCCGATGACGACAAGCTCATGCCGCCCCGGAAAAAGCCGCGCCCGACCGCGGCGGAGATCGCCCTGCTGCGTTGGTGGGTCAAGCAGGACGCACCGCGCGACCTCGCGCTCTCCGCAGTGAGCGGGGCTCCCGCGGAGGTGGCGGCGCTGCTGGTGCGACCGACGGAACAGGGTGCGTCGGACGAACCGGTCTATACGGCACGGGTTGGTGACTACTCGACCCTGCGCGGCGAGATCGCTCGGCTCGAGCAGTCGCTCGGCCTCAGGCTTGTGCCGGTTTCCCGCCAGCCCGGCGACGGTCTGATTCTGCGTGTCCGCGGCGCTGAGTCCCGCTTTGGTGACGCCGAGCTCGCTCAATTGGTCCGAATCGCTCCGTTCATCGTGGATGCGGAAATGGCCGGTACACGGGTGACGGACGCGGGCTTCGCCACCCTCAGGCAGTTTATCAGCCTCGAGCGTCTCCATCTCGAGCGGACCGGCATCACGGGAACCGCCTTCGGCGAACTACAGGCCCTGCCGCGGCTCCACTACCTCAATCTCTGCGCGACCGCCGTGACCGACGAGGCGCTGCCCAAGCTCGCCCCGCATCCCGGCCTGCGGCAAGTCTACCTCTTCGGCAGCAAGGTGACCGCGGCCGGCGTGACCCGCATGCAACCGCTGCTGCCGCAATGCCGGTTCGGACCGGTGGAAGCCGCCCGGGAGGGCACGGCACCGGCCGGCGGTTAAACAAGTCATCCCGCGCCTGGGATTGGAATGCGGCTTGCGCCCCTTTCCAACGCGTTTACCAAACCAACGCATGAGCGAATTGGTTCCAGACAGCATGTCCGCGCGGGGGCTCGAGGCCTTCCTGCACGAAAAGATCCCCCTGACGAAGGCCATGGGCCTGCGCGTCGCCGAGAGCAACGCCAAGCGGCTCGTGCTCGAGGCGCCGCTCGACAAGAACGTCAACCACCTCGGCACCGCGTTTGGTGGCTCCCTCCATGCGCTCCCCACCCTCGCCTGCTACGCGGGGCTGTGGACGCTCATGCGCGAGGCCGGCATCGACGGCCATGTCGTCGTGAAGCGCAGCCAGGCCTTCTACCGCTCGCCGGTCACCGGCCCCCTGCGCGCCACCTGCGTCCGTCCGCCCGCGGCGCTGGTGAAGGAATTC
>JANMTJ010000361.1:0-4711 GCA_031390295.1 Oleiharenicola sp. | reverse complement strand
CTGGCATGACGACAGTCCCCGCTACGGGCGATTCAACGCGGGTGTGCTGACGTTTCGCGATGACGCTGCGGGCTGGGCCTGTCTGAATCGGTGGAGGGAACAGTGTCTCGAGTCCTGTGGCCTGATGGCCGACGGGGTGTGCTACGGTGACCAGAAATACCTCGATGAATGGCCGGAGCGGCACGGTGGGGCTCTCTGCGTGAGCCAGAACCCGGGGCTGAATCTCGCGCCGTGGAACTGGGCGGGATCCCGCTTTGAGCTTCAGGGCGGGGCCGTGGGCGTGAACGGCCGGCCGCTGGTTGTGTTTCACTTTGCGCAGTTCCGGCGGGTCAGCGAACGCTGGTTTGATTCGGGGCAGCTGGAGTACGGCATCATGCCGGTGCGGCTGCGATCGCGGATTTATGGCGAGTACTGGCAGGCGCTCGTGGCGGCGGAGCGCGAGATCCAGACCGTGCAGCCGGAATACGTGATCCCCCGCCGGGGGTGGAAGGATTCGCTGGGTGCCTGGCATCTGGCCCTGCTCCGCGTGGGCTGGGGGCAGTTCTGGCTGAAGCTCGGTCCCTGGTGGCTGGCCGGGCGCTTGGGCCTCGGGCAGCTTTCCGGACGAATGATGGGAATATACCGGCGCCTGCAGCGCCGCGGTGCATGAAAATTCTCGTGATCACCCCGACCCTGGGCGACTCGCCCTGGCTGGCCGAGACCGTGGCGAGCGTCGCAGCCCTGTCATTGGAGGGTGAACATGTGCTCGTCGCCCCGGCGGCGGCCGTGCCGGGGCTGGCGGCGCGGTTTCCCGGTGTCACGATCACGGCCGAGCCGGGTGGCGGCATGTATGCGGCGATCAACAGCGGGGTCGCCGCGGCGCGCGAGTGGGATGCCGTCACGTATATCAACGACGACGATCTGCTGCTGCCAGGCTTTGCGGCGGTCGTCACCGCCATAGCCGGCGGCGGGACGCAACCCCTCCTGGCCTACGGCGGGGTGCGCTTGATTGACGCGGAAGGCCGCCGGCTGGGGGCCATCGCGGTGTCACCGTGGCCGGGACTCAACCTCGACCTCTACGCGCAGCGACTCGAACCCGTCTACCAGCACGGCACGCTCGTGAGTCGCGCGGCGTGGGAGCAGTACGGTGGGTTCGACCCGGCGTATCGGTTCTGCGGCGACTCGGAATTCCTCGCGCGGCTGTGCGTGCGGGGCGTGCCGGCCGTCCGGGTGGGTTGCGAGGTGGCCGCCTTCCGGCTGCGGTGCGGGCAGCTGACCAAGAACCGGCCGGCCATGATCGCGGAACGGACACGGGTGGACGAGAAACTCGGCTTGCGGGCCGGGCCGCTCACCCTCCAGCACCGGTGGGCCCGGCTGGTCTTCCGGACGGCCAACCTTCCGGTCTATGCCGGACGCATTTTCCGGCACGGCTTTGTGTCGTTTGATCAACTGCTCGAGCGCGGGGGTTGAGCGCGCCTATTCGTAGCGGGAGGAGGAGAATAGCGGGCTGTCCGCCGGGGCAAAGGCGAGGTCCATCTGCCAGAGGACGCCGTCGCCCGGCCGCCGCATCGGGTCGGCCAGGTCGACGCAGCGGAAACCGCGCGTCTCCAGCCACGCGCATAACTCGTGAAATCGCAGGCAGCCGGGTGTCAGCTCGAAATTGTAAGCCTCGATGATCAGCAGCTGGGTTTGCGTCAGGACGTGCGTCGCGCCGTTCAGCACCGGGATCTCGTAGCCGTGCGTATCCAGTTTCAGGCCATAGGGGCCGGGCAGGCCGCGGGCAGCCACGACCGCATCGATGGTTTCCACCGTCACGGGACGGGTGCCCGTTGCACCCGGGGTGGCGACGCCGCTGCCGTCGAGCGCGGGATCGATGACAAAGGCGACCTGGCCGGCCCGGTCGCCGGCGGCCGCCGGGACAACCGCAAAGCCGTGTCGGGCCACGAGCCGGGCCAACGCGGCCTGGCGCTCGGCCAGCGGCTCGAAGAGCAGAAACTGGGCGCGGGGAAAGTGGCGCCGCGCACGCAACGACCAGATGCCGTCCGAGGCGCCGACGTCGATAAGGGTGGCAAGCGCGGGGTTCCGGGCGGCGGCGCGCGCGAGCAGGCCCTCCAGGTCGAAGACCCGGTGGCGGCGCATCAGGTGCAGGCCGGTCGGGGCCAACAGAGCGTTGACGGCCTTTTGCAGGTGCGAGCGGAGCGTTTCAGCCATGGGAGGAAGAGGTGCGCACGAACTGTTTCCGCCCATAACGTACCACCGAGCCCAGGTCCCACAGCCAGCATTGCCATGTGGGAAAATGTCGGTGGCGCACGGTGATCTCCTCGCGGTAGCCGGTCCAGCCGCCGGCATCGCTGAGTCCGCCGCTCGCGCAGGCGGCCAGGCGGTCTGGCACGGCCTCGAAACGCACGCCGGCCTGCAGGAGGCGCAGGTTGAATTCATAATCCGCCATGATCCGCAGCGTCGGATCGAAATTGCCGCGCGTGGCGAACAGCGTGCGCCGGTAGCAGGCCGCCTGGTGATGCAGAAAATTCCGGCGCACCGCGGTCGCCGGCGGGCCCAAGCGGTAGCAGCGGCCGTCGGCAAAGGCGGCCTCGCCGACGATCACGTCCGCACCGGTCGATCGGAGCACCGGCTCCATCCCGGCGAGCACGCCATCCAGCAGCCGGTCATCCGCGCCGAGAAAAAGCACCCACTCGCCGCGGGCGGCGGCGACACCCTTGTTCATGGCGTCATAGACTCCATTGTCCGGCTCGGAGACCAGCGCGCCAAGCTGCGATCGACGGGCTTCGAGCCATTCGCGTGTGCCGTCGGTGGAGGCGCCGTCGATGACGACAACCTCGCAGGTTCCGCCTGGCTGGCCCCAGACGCTCGCCAAGGCCGCATGCAGCCGCGGGCCGGGGTTGCGGCAGACGACGATGACACTGACAAGCGGAGTGGACATGACCTCATCCGCAGCGTTGCGGTCGGCGGGGAGAGCGACAAGGCTGGAAGTGGATGGCGAACCCAGCCCCAATACTCTCGATCATCATCGTCGCCTATAAGTCGCGCGAGGAGCTGCCGGTGTGCCTGGGCTCGTTGCCCGCGACATTGCTCGGCCAACCGGTCGAGGTCTGTGTGGTCAACAACTCGCCGGGAGACGGCGTGGCGGAATGGATCGCCCGCGAATTTCCGGCGGTGCGGCTCATCGAGCCGGGCAGCAATCTCGGTTTCGGGCGGGCCAACAATCTCGGCTACCGCGCCACGACTGGCGAATGCGTGCTGTTCCTCAACCCGGACACGATCAGCAACACCCCCGCACTGGAACTATGCGTGCGACGGGCGCTGGCCGAGCCGGAGTTGGGCCTGATCTCGCCGCGCCTTGAGCAGGCGGACGGCGCGATGGACCTGGCCTGCCGCCGTTCCATCCCGACGCTCTGGGATGGATTCTGCCGCGCCAGCGGACTGGCCGCGGCCTTTCCGCGCACGGCGCTCTTTGCCGGCTACAACCTCACGCATCTGCCGGTCGACGGAACCCATCAGGTCGGCGCGATCAACGGGGCGTTCATGCTGGGCCGGCGCGAGGTGTTCGAGCAGGTCGGCCAGTTCGACGAACAGTTTTTCATGTATGGCGACGACCTCGACCTGTGCATCCGGGTGGCGCGGGCGGGTTACCGGATCGTCTATGACGGCCGCCAGCGCATCACGCACCTCAAGGGATTGAGCGTGGCCAAGGATTTCGACCGGATGTCCGTGGCGATCTTCGACGCGAACCGGGATGTCTACCTGAAGCATTTCGGCACCTCGGCCTTCGCCCGCGGGAAGTGGCGCGCGATGTTCGGCCTGTGGAAAAGGATCGCCCGCGTGCGGGCCAGGCTGCACGGGCACCGGGCGGTGCGTCCGGTATGAGTGGCGGAAAATCCCTGGCGCGCACGAGCTGGCTTTGGCCCTCGATGGCATTCTGCCTGGTCGCGGTCGTACAGCTCTGGCTCGTGGCGGCGGCGGGCACCGACATCCCTTTTCATGACCAATGGGATGTCGAGGGGCGCGGGCTGTACCCGGCGCTGCGTGAAGGCACGGCCCGCGTGGCCGATTTATTCCGGGCACATAACGAACATCGGATTTTTTGGACACATTTGCTCAATCGCGGGCTGTTTTCGCTCAACGGCCAGTGGGACCCACTGGTGCAGCTGGTGGCCGGCGCCTTCCTGCACGCAGCCGGAGCAGCGTTACTGGTCGCGGGAATGATCCGCGGAGCAGGAGGCGCCCGCCGCTGGTTCCTCGCCCTCGTGGTCAGCTTGTTCTGTCTCCCGTTGGCCGGTTGGCACAACGCGCTGTGGGGCTTTCAATCGCAGGTGTATTTTGCCGGGCTGTTCGCACTGGCGGCGGTCGCGTTGCTCGCCGGGCCGGCGGTTTCCACCGGACGGACGGTGGCGGGCGCGCTGGCGGCGCTGGCCGCGATGCTGGCCATGGGACCCGGTCTGCTGGTGCCGATCGTGCTCGCGGGCGGGTTGATCCTGCGCTGGCGCGAAGGCCGTGCGCAGCTGCGCGACGCGATACCGGTGGCGGTCCTGGCGCTGATGGCGTGGTGGCTGCATCAGCCGGTGACGGATCATGCCACCTTGCGGGCCGGATCGCCCGGACAATTTCTCACGGCGCTGGGCCGGCTGCTGGCCTGGCCGCATACGGCACTGCCCTGGGCGGCGCTCATCCTGAACCTGCCCTTGGCTGTGTTTTTTGGCGGCCGCCTGCTCAA
>JANMTJ010000356.1:0-2565 GCA_031390295.1 Oleiharenicola sp. | reverse complement strand
GGGAGTGCGAGTAGACCTTGACGGACTTCGCGACCATGAACGCCGAGTAGAAACCGACGCCGAACTGGCCGATGAGGCTGGCGTTCTTCTGCTCGCCCTCGCTGAGGGCCTTGAGGAAGCGCAGCCATTCGGGCAGCAAGTCCTTCGGCGCGGCGTCGATGAGCACGCGGCGGCAGTAGAGCGAGACGGCGGGTTCGAGGCGGGAGAGGCCCATTTTCTCGGTGTTCTCCGCCGGGACGAAGAGCAGGGCGTTGATGGCGAGCGGGGCATCGGCGCTGAAGTGCAGGCGCAGGCTGGGATCCTCGTAAGCGTGGGCCTGGAACTTGTAGAACTCGGTGTATTCCTCCTCCTTGATCTCGTTTTTCGAGCGCAGCCAGACGGCTTGAACGGTGTTGATGCGTTTGCCGTTGAGATTGATTGGGAAGGTCACGAAGGCGCTGTAGCGCTCGAGGATCTCTTTGATTTTCCATTCCTGAGCGTAGTCGCCGCAGTCGTCTTTGAGCTCGATGACGATCTTGGAGCCGCGGGTCAGGCCGTCGGCTTCCTCGATTTCGTAACTGCCGGAGCCGTCGCTCGACCAGACGTTGGCGGGCTCGCCGGTGCGCCAGGAGCGTGAGTAAACTTTCACCGACTTCGCGACCATGAATGCCGAGTAGAAACCGACGCCGAACTGGCCGATGAGGTTGGCGTTTTTCTGGCCGGATTCGCTCAGCGATTTGAGGAAAGCCTTTGAACCGGAGTGAGCGATGGTGCCGAGATTTTCGACGAGCTCGGCGCGCGTCATGCCGATGCCGGCGTCCTGGATCGTGAGGGTCTTGGCCTTGTCGTCGGTCGTGAGGTTGATCTCCAGGCCGAGCTTGTCGTCGTGGATGTCCTTCTCGGTCAACTGGGTGTGGCGGAGCTTCTCGAGCGCGTCGGAGGCGTTGGAGACAAGCTCACGGACGAAGATTTCCTTCTCCGTATAGAGCGAATGGGTGACGATATCGAGGAGCTGGGCGATCTCGGCCTGGAACTCGAATTTTTGCGGTGTGGCGATGGACATGGGTGGAGGAAGTGAGGGTGAGAGGGAAAGTGAAAGGGAGGAGGAGTGATTTGACCCGCCCGCATTCTGACGAGGTGGGAAAAGAAAGGGCGGCCAACCTACTGGCCGCCCGGCAAAAATCAAGGGATCAGGCGGGGTAGAAGTACTTACCCCCGATACCATGAGGATTGGAGCGCCGGGTCAGGTTCTTGGCGGGCCAGCGGTCCCGCCCTGCCCAATGCAACGTCAGCCGCCGAGGTAGGCGGCCTTGAGCTCGGGATTGGCGCGCAGTTCGGCCGACGGGCCTTGCATCACGACCACGCCCGTCTCCAGCACATAGGCGTCATGCGAAACCTCGAGGGCAAGGTTGGCGTTCTGCTCAACGAGCAGGATGGTGATGCCGTGGGTTTGGTTGATCTCCACGATCTTCTCGAAGATGGTGGAGATGAGCTTGGGCGCGATGCCGAGCGAGGGTTCGTCGAGCATGAGCAGCTTGGGCTCGCTCATCAGCGCCCGTCCGATGGCCAGCATCTGCTGCTCGCCGCCGGAGAGGGTGCCGGCGGCCTGGGCGAGTCGCTCCTTCAGGCGCGGGAAGATGCTGAAGACATACTCGCGGGTCTCGGCGATCTTCGCCTTGTCGTGCCGCAGGTAGGCGCCCATCGCCAGGTTTTCATCCACCGTGAGGTTCGAGAAGACCATGCGGCCCTCGGGCACGTGGCACAGGCCGCGGGCGACGATCTGGTGCGGCGGGAGCTTCGTGATGTCCTCGCCCTTGAACATGATGCTGCCGCGCTTGGCGCGGAGCAGGCCGGAGATGGTGCGCAGCGTGGTGGTCTTGCCCGCCCCATTGCCGCCGATGAGCGTGATGATGCGGCCGGTCTCGATGTGGAGCGACACATCGCGCAGCGCACTGATGGCGCCGTAGCAGACCTCGAGGTTATTGACGGAGAGCATTCCTGATGATTAACCGCTAATTTTCGCCAATGGGACGCTAATCAAGACATCTGAATTGGATTCGGCCATTAGAGGAAATTAGCGCGGATTAGCGGTTCAAAGGTTTAGTGATGGGAGAGCGACTTTTGATGATCCTCGCCGAGGTAGGCCTCGATGACCTTCGGGTCGGACTGGATGGTGGCGGGGGAGCCCTCGGCGATCTTCACGCCATAGTCCAGCACGGCAATGCGCTGGCAGACACCCATGACAACCTTCATGGAGTGCTCGACGAGCAGAATCGACAGGCCAAATTGTTTTTGCACCTGCTGGATGAGGCGGACGAGTTCGATTTTCTCGGTCGGGTTCATGCCGGCGGCGGGTTCGTCGAGGAGGAGGAGCTTGGGCTTGGTCGCGAGGCAGCGGACGATCTCGAGGCGGCGCTGTTCGCCGTAGGGCAGGCTCTTGGCGGGGACGTCCCGGAAGCGGCGGAGGTTGAAGAGGTCGAGCAACTCCTCGACGCGCCTGGTGATGGCGGCCTCGTCGGCCCGGAAGGCGCCGAGGCGGATGAGCGAATGGACCGCGGTGGTCCCGCGGTGGAGGTTGCAGGCGAC
>JANMTJ010000325.1:0-18033 GCA_031390295.1 Oleiharenicola sp. | reverse complement strand
CCACAACCTCGTCCGCCTGCTCGCCGGCTCCGTCACCCTGCTCGGGGTCGCCCTCACATATTGGGTTCATCCCCTCTGGCTGCTCCTGCCCGCCTTCGTCGGGCTCAATCTCGTCCAGTCCGTGTTCACCGGTTTTTGCCCGCCGACGCTCATCCTCCGCAAGCTCGGCTGGGTTGACGATCAGGATGTCATCCATTGGGGCGGCCTGTCCTGATCCCACCATGCGCCTGATCCTCCTCTTACTTGTCGCGCTCTTCCTCGCCGCCGGCTGCCGCCGGACGGACGCCGGCCCGGCGGCCGCTGATTCCACCCCGGTGACCGTGCAAACCGCCGTGGTGGCCAGCGAATCCCTGGCCGCCGTCATTGATGTGCCGGCCACCGTACGCCCGGTTGAGCGCGCCGCGATCTCGGCCAAGCTGACCGGCACCATCGCCACCCTGCCCTGGGGCCTGGGCCAGGAGGTGCGGACGGGCGATATCCTCATCACCCTCGCCGCACCTGAAACCGAGGCCCGCGTACGCCAAGCCCAGGCCCAACTGGCCGAGGCGGAGCGTGCCACTGAACGCGAGCGCATCCTCGTGGCGAAGGGCGTCAACGCCCCCGACAGCCTGCGGGATGCCGAGGACCGGTTGCGGTTCGCCCAGGCCGGCCTCGCCGAGGCCGAGGCGCTGCTGGCCCACGCGACCATTCGCGCCCCCTTCGCGGGCGTCGTCACCGAAAAACAGGTGCTGCCCGGCGACCTAGCCACGCCGGGCCTGCCTCTCCTTGCGCTTGAATCCACCGCCCGGCTCCGGGCCGAGGGCACCGTGCCCGAGCAAGCCTCCACCGCCCTCCGGTTGGGCAACCAGATCACGGTGGTCCTGAGCGACACGTCTCCTCCGGTTGAGGGCCTCGTCGAGGAACTGTCCGCGGCCGCGGATGCCGTGAGCCGGTCCGTTCTGGTCAAGGTCGCGCTGCCGCCGGGCACCGCCCGCTCCGGCCAATTTGCCCGGTTGCGCGTTGTCATCGGCCGGACGGAGGCGTTGCTCGTGCCGGTCGAGGCCGTCACTCATTTCGGCCAGATGGAGCGCGTCTTCGTCGTGCAGGATGGCCGCACCCAGCTTCGCCTGGTCAAGACCGGCCGCGTGGAGCAGGGCCGCATCGAGGTACTCAGCGGACTGCACGCCGGTGAATCCGTGATCCTCTCGCCCGCAGCCTCGTTGCGCGAAGGCGTCCCGGTCCGGAGCGCACCATGACGGCCGCTCCGTCCAGCCCCCGCGGCCTGGCGGGCCGGCTCGCCGCCGCCTTCGGCAACTCGCCGATCACGCCCCTGGCGGTGCTCGCCTCGTTGCTGCTCGGGGTGTTCGCCGTGCTGATGCTCCCGCGCGAGGAGGAACCGCAGATCAAGGTGCCGATGATCGACGTGCTCGTCGCCATGCCCGGCGCCACCGCCGCCGAGGTGGAGAACCGCGTCACCCGCCCGATGGAGAAGCTTCTCTGGGAGATTTCCGGCGTGGAATACCTTTACTCCACCTCCAGCCCGGGTGCCTCGCTGGTCATTGTCCGCTTCAAGGTGGGCCAGGATCCCGAGCAGAGCCTCGTGCGGCTCAACCAGAAACTGCAGGCCAATTACGACCGTATCCCGCCGGGGGTCAGCACGCCGCTCATCAAGCCGCGCACCATTGATGACGTCCCGGTGCTCGCCCTGACCCTGCACAGCCCCGTCCACGACCACCTCACGCTCCGCCGGCTCGCCGCGCAACTCGACGATGCGGTCAAGGCGCTGCCGGATGTCGCCGAGACCACGCTCATCGGCGGGGTCCGGCGCCAGCTGCGCGTGCTCGTGGATCCGGTGAAACTCGCTTCACGGCAGCTCACGCTCGACGACCTGGCCTACCGCCTCCGGGCGGCCAATCAGCGCACCCAAAGCGGCCGTCTCGCTCACCTCAACCGCGAGTTGCTCATCGAGACCGGCGACTACCTGCGCGATGCGACCGAGGCCGGCGGCGTCGTGCTGGGCGTGCATCAGGGCCGTCCGATCTACCTGCGCGATGTCGCCACGGTCGTGGATGGTCCCGCCGAACCGGTTGATTACGTCCTGCACGGCTCCGCCAGCGGCGAGGAGGCCGCTGTCACCCTCAGCCTCGCCAAGCGACCCGGCGCCAACGCCGTCGACACCGTGCAACGGGTTCTGCACACGGTCGAGGGGCTCAAGGGCCGCCTGCTGCCGGCGGATGTCGGGGTGGCGGTCAGCCGCAACTACGGCGCCACCGCCCGCGAAAAATCCAACGAACTGCTCCTGCACATGGGCATCGCCATCTTCGGCGTGTCACTGCTGATCCTGTTTTTTCTCGGCTGGCGCGAGTCGCTCGTCGTGCTGCTCGCCATTCCGGTGACGCTCGGCCTGACCCTCCTTGTTTTCTACCTCTACGGCTACACCCTCAACCGGATCACGCTCTTCGCGCTGATCTTCTCGATCGGCATCCTGGTGGATGACGCGATCGTGGTGGTGGAGAACATCGTGCGCCACCTGCGCCTGCCGGGGGCCCGCGACCGCCGGCTCTTCGACGTCGCGGTGGAGGCGGTGGACGAGGTGGGCAATCCCACCCTGCTGGCCACCTGGGCGGTGATCGCCGCCGTGCTGCCGATGGCCTTCGTCGGTGGTCTCATGGGTCCCTACATGCGGCCCATCCCCATCGGGGCGAGCGCCGCCATGCTCTTCTCCGTGGTGGTCGCGTTTACCGTCACGCCGTGGGCCGCGCTGCGCGTGCTCGGCCGGCGCGCCCCGGTGCACACCCCGGCGCACGACGCGGATCTGCACGACCGCGAGGCGGACACCTTTTTCACCCGGTTCTACCACCGGATCATGGAGCCGATGATCGCCCGGTCCCGCTGGCGCTGGGTGTTCCTGGGCAGCGTGGCGGGCCTGCTCCTTCTTGCAGCCGCGCTCGTGCCGGCCGGGTTCGTGAAGGTCAAGATGCTGCCCTTCGACAACAAGTCGGAGTTCCAGGTGGTGCTGAACATGCCCGAGGGCGCCACGCTGGAGGAAACCACCCGCGTCGCGCGCGAACTCGCCGCCACACTGCGCACCGAGCCCGAGGTGCGCGACTACCAGATCTATGCCGGCACCTCGGCCCCGTTCAATTTCAACGGCCTCGTCCGGCACTACTTCCTGCGCCGCGGGGCGAATGTCGCCGACCTGCAGGTGAACCTGCAACCGGCCCACGAACGCCGGGCCCAGAGCCATGACATTGCTGTCCGCGTGCGTCCGCGCCTGACCGCCATCGCCGCCCGCTACGGCGGGGTCATCGCCGTCGCCGAGGTGCCGCCCGGCCCGCCGGTGCTGCAGACGCTCGTGGCCGAGATCTACGGACCGGACGAGCAATCCCGCACCGCGCTGGCGGCGCGGGTGAAGGAGATCTTCCTTGGCACACCGGGCGTGGTGGACACGGACTGGTATGTCGAGGAGTGGCCGCCCTCGGTCCACCTGCGCATCGACCGCACCAAGGCCGCGCTGCACGACATCAGCGCCGACACCATCGCGCGCACCATCCGCACCGCCGTGGGCGGCGCCAGGATCGACCTCCTCCACCAGCCGCTCGACCGCGAGGACGTGGACCTGGTGCTCGAGCTGCCGCGCAACCAGCGCAGCCGCCCGGAGGACCTGCTCGCCCTCCAGTTGCGCTCTGACCACGATGCCGTGGTGCGCGCCGGCGAGCGCCCGCTCGTGCCCCTCGGCGAACTCGTCACGCTGGAGCGCACCGCCGGCGAGCGGAATCTCTACCGCAAGAACCTGCACCCCGTGATCTACGTCACGGGTGACGTGGCCGGCGCCGTGGCCAGTCCGGCCTATGCCATCTTCACCATGAATCGCGCGCTGGCGAAACTCAGCGGCCGTGACTTTGGCGGGGCGGGCGACCATGTGGCCGTGTTCAATGCCGGCCTGCCCGACAGCGACCTGGAACCGGCCATCAAGTGGGACGGCGAGTGGCATGTGACGCTCGAGGTGTTCCGTGACCTCGGCCTGGCCTTCGGCGCGGTGTGCATCCTCATCTACATGCTGATGGTCGGCTGGTTCAAAAACTACGTGACCCCGTTTGTCATCATGATCGTCATTCCGTTCTCCCTCATCGGCATTTTGCCTGCACACGCCCTGATGGGCGCGTTTTTCACCGCCACCTCCATGATCGGCTTCATGGCCGGGGCCGGCATCGTCGTCCGCAACTCGATCATCCTCGTGGATTTCATCGAGCTGCGGCGGTCGCAGGGCCGGCCGCTGGCCGAGGCGGTGATCGAGGCCGGCGCGGTGCGTTTCCGGCCCATGTTGCTCACGGCGCTGGCGGTCATCGTGGGCGCCTCGGTCATCCTGCCCGACCCCATCTTCCAGGGCCTGGCCCTCTCCCTGATGGCCGGTGAGGTCGCGTCCCTGCTCATCAGCCGGTTCGCCGTGCCGGTGATCTACTTTATGATCAGCCGCGGCCAACCCGTCGCGCCCATGCAGTCAGCCGCTGAACCATGCCCAATCACGCCATGAACCTCCTGTACCTCCTTCTCGCTGCTGTTGCCGCCGCCTTCATCATCCGGCTGCTTATTCGCGCCCGCCCCGGCATCGACCTCGTCACCGCCCAAGCCGCGGTGAAATCCGGCTCCGCTTTGCTGGTGGACGTTCGCGAGCCGCCCGAATGGCGCGGCGGGGTGGCCCGCCAGGCCGCGCTTCTGCCTTTGAGCGACCTGCGCGGCTCCCGGGCGCAATGGCGCGCCTTTCTCGAAAAGCATCCCGGCAAAAAGCTCCTGCTCTACTGCCAGTCCGGTGCCCGTTCCGGCATGGCGGCCGCGCAACTCCGCAGCGAGGGTCTCGACGCCGTCAACACCGGTTCGCTGCGCGACTGGGATCGGGCCGGCTGGCCCATCTGCACGCCCAAGGGTCTGCGCTGATCATCCCCGCCGCTCCCGGCTTTGTCTCAACCCCAAAATTTATACCCATGAAAACAAATGTTGGCGGCATCGACCGCCTCCTCCGTTACTTCCTCGGTCTCGCCCTGCTGGGCGCCGGCCTTTACTTCAGGTCCTGGTGGGGTCTCGTCGGCCTGGGCCCGATCCTCACGGCCACCTTCCGCTTCTGCCCGGCCTACCTGCCCTTCGGCCTGAACACCGGCGCGCGGCCGGTCGAGAAAAAGTAGCGGGAGCCCTGCCGCGCGCCCCGGTTATGGGCGCGAACTGTTGCCTTGCTTTGCGCCGGACCTAACCAGCGCACGGTGGACTTTCGTGTCATAAAGAAGGAGGCTGGCCGGCAACAAAAGTACCCCATGACAAAATTAACTGATGCCGAAGCCTCCCGGCTGCACCCCGAAACCCTCGCCCTCAGCTACGGCTTTGATCCATTGCTCAGCGAGGGCTCAGTGAAACCGCCGGTGTTTCTCACCTCCACCTTCGCCTTCAAGTGCGCCGCCGACGGCAAGCGTTTCTTCTCCTGGGCCCACGGCGAGGGCACGCCGCCCCACCGCCGCGAGCAGGGCCTCATCTACTCGCGCATCAACAACCCGAACCTCGAGATCCTCGAAGACCGTGTCGCCCTCTGGGAGGGCATGAAGGACGCCTACAGCTTCTCGAGCGGCATGGCCGCCATCGCCACCACCCTGCTCGCCACCCACCGGCCGGGTGACGAGATGATCGTCTGCGCGCCCGTCTATGGCGGCACCGATTCCCTCATCCACCATTTCCTGAAGAGCTTCGGCATCGCCGCGCATTTCGTGCCCGCCGGGGTCGACGCCCCCGCGCTGGTGGAGCCTCTGATCACCCCGCGCACCCGCTCGATCTTCATCGAGAGCCCGGCCAACCCCAACAACCGGCTGACCGACATCGGCCGCATGAAGGAGCTCGCGCGTCGCCACGCACCCGCGGCTCCCGGCCAGGCCACCGGCCGCATCCTTGTGATCGTTGACAACACCATGGCGGGACCGGTGTTCGCCCAGCCCGCGAAGGTGGGCGCGGACATCGTGCTGTATTCCGCCACGAAATTCATCGGTGGCCATTCGGACGTGGTCGGCGGCATCGCCCTGGCCAACGATGACTTGCTCCTCAGCGCCATCGCGCAACACCGGGCGATGCTCGGCGGCATGCCCAATCCCTTTACGGCCTGGCTGCTCACCCGTTCGCTCGAGACCCTCAAGATCCGCGCCGAGCAGCAGCAGCGCAACGCCCAGCAGGTGGCCGCCTTCCTCGCGGCCCATCCGAAGGTGAGACAGGTCTGCTACCTCGGTTTGCTCACCGCGGCCGATCCGGAGTATGCCATCTATCAGAAGCAGCATACCGGTCCCGGTTCGCTCATTTCGTTCTACATCCACGGCGGGGAGAAGGAGGCGTTCGCCTTTCTCGATCACCTGAAGGTCTTCAAACTGGCGGTGTCACTCGGCTCCACCGAGTCGCTGGCTCAGCACCCGGCCGCCATGACGCACTCGGGGCTCGCTCCCGCGGACAAGCTGTTCGGCGGCGTGACCGACGACCTGGTGCGCCTGTCCATCGGCATCGAGAATCATGAAGATTTGATCTGGGACCTTCGCCAGGCCCTCGCCCAGGTGTGAGCCACCGGCCAGTCGCAGTCTTGCGCGTCCGGCGGATCGGGCCATCATGTGTGCCATGAAATACCTGTTGCTCGCCCTTGCCCTGCTCCCTTCCCTCTGCGCCGCGGAGGTTGCCACAATTTCCCCCGTTGAAGCCGCCAAGCTGGTGGCTGATGGCAAGGCGGTGCTCGTCGACGTGCGCGAGCCCTCCGAATGGGCCGAGTCGGGCGTCGCCGCCCCGGCCATGCTGCTGCCGAAGAGCGAGTTCGACGAGGGCTTGATTGGCGAGTGGAAGGACTTCCTCGCGAAAACCGGCGACAAGCAGATCATCACCTACTGCCGCTCGGGCCGGCGTTCCGGTGCCGTGGCCGCCGCCCTCGCGGCGAAGGGGCACAAGGTCGCCAACGCCGGCGGCTTCAAGGACTGGCAGGCGGCCGGCCTGCCCGTGCGTTCCGCCAAGCCGGATAAACCCTGACTGCCCCGGGCTTGCGTGTGACCAGCCCATGGTTACCCTTTGACAAGATGTGCGAAGCCAACCTGCGCCAGTTGAGGTAAAATCGTGCCATGAAAGCACGATTATGCCCCGTCGTTCTTTCGCTGGCCTGCGGCCTGGTATTGACCGCCCCTGCGTGGGCCGCTGATGCGGCGCCGATGACGCATGTCTTTCTTGATCCGGATGAGCCTGTTGTGGCGGGGATCCGCCGGCTCGGTGAGCGCACCATCGATCAGGCCGGGGTCGCCCTGGTGACCGAGGTCCGCCGCGTGCTCGCCGTCACCCCGACGGTCGAGGCCATCGGCGCGCTTCATCTCAAGAATTACAAGCTGCCGGCGGCCGCCCCGGGGGACCAGAAGGTGAACAAGCTCCAGCTCACGAGCCTTCAGGTGCGCAACCCCGCGAACGAGCCCGACGCGGCCGACCGCGCGGCCTTGTCGGTGTTCCGGGGCCAACTGGATCGCGGCGACCCGGTGGCCAAGGTGCTGGTGCAGCGGGTGACGCCGACGGGACTTCCGCCCGAATGGCGTGTCTACCGCCCCCTCTCCGTCATGAAGCAGTGCTTGGATTGCCATGGCACCTCCTCCACCCTCGCCCCGGGTGTGGCTGCGCGGTTGAAGGAACTGTATCCTGCCGACGCCGCCGTTAATTACCGGGCGGGGGGCTGGCGCGGCATCGTCCGGGTCTCGATCGTTGATCCGGCCGCCGGCAAATGAGGCGGGGGGCCAAGGCGCTGGTTTCTCGGGCGATGCGTGGCCGCCCTTCTGTTCATGATTAATTTGTGGTCCACCCCCGGTCCCGTGAAAACTCCGGATCCAATATCGTTATCCTGCAGCAACGGGTCTGTTTTCCTTTGCGCCACGGAGGCTTGCAGCGAGGGCTGCGCGGGATTCAAGCGGCTGACGCATGATGGCTGGTCCGATTACGGCCTGTGCACGAATCCGCGGTCACCCCGCCACGGCTCCCCGGTGCGCATCGGCCGGGAGTGTCCGTATTTCCTGGCCCTGTTCAATTCCCACCCCGCCTGATTCCGCCGCTCACCCCCGCCAGTGCGCCAGCCGCGTGGCCGAGGCGACACAGACGCAGTCCTCGCCGTCCTCGGTGTGCAACCAGTGCAGGTCGAGTTCGGGAAACGCGCGATTCATCGCAGCGCGCAGGCCGCCGACCTCGAGCACCACGATGCCGTGGGGCTGGAGCCGCTCGCGGGACTGCTGGAAGATCTTGCGGATGATGGCCAGCCCGTCGCGGCCGCCATCGAGCGCCATCGCCGGCTCCTTGGTAAATTCCTCGGGGAGGCCGCGCAGCTCGCGCGTCGGGACATAGGGGGGGTTGGAAAGGATGAGGTCGTAGCGCACCGGTTTGAGGGCTTCGAACACATCGGAATGGTGCAGCTTGATGCGTTGAGTCAGGTGGTGGGCCGCGACGTTGAACTTCGCGACGGCGAGCGCGGCGGGCGACAGTTCGATGGCGTCGATGCGGGCCGCGGGAAACTGGTGCGCGAGCAAAATGGCCAGGCAGCCCGAGCCGGTGCAGACGTCCACGGCGCGCTTCACGGGTTTGCCCGCCGGCAGCCACTGCGGAATCTGCCGGGGCAGCAGCTCCAGGAAATAACTGCGGGGAATGATCACCCGTTCGTCCACATAGAAGCGGTGCTCGCCCAGAAACGCTTCGTGCGTGAGGTAGGCGGCGGGCACGCGCTCTTCCAGCCGGCGGCGGAAAACCTCCTCCACCCTTTCGGTCTGCGCGGGGGTCAGTTTGCGCTTCAGCACCGCCGGCTTGCTGTCGAGCGGCAGCTCCAGCGTGTGGAGCAGCAGATACAGGGCCTCGTCGTGCGCGGTGTTCGCCACCTGTCCGAGGGCGACCCGATGCCGGATGTAGGCGCGCTCCGCCCATTGGAGCCACTCGCCAAGGGTCTGCGGGTGCTTCGGCATGGCTCAGTCCTTTTTGGCCGCCCCGGTGCGGTGCTCCGAACAATAGCACCGGTCATCGTCCCCGTAGCGAAAATCCTCCTGCGGATGCGTGCGCTCCGTCTTGCCGCAGACCACGCATTTGTGGCGGGGCTCATCGTTGTCCCGCGCCGCGACCTGCCGGGCCTGGTGCTCCATCCGGCGCCGGCCGGTCCTGATCCGCTGGATGATGTCGCCGGTGAAAAAGATCAGAAAGTTGCCGATCGATGCCAGCACGCCCAGCCGGACGGGCCACGAACCGGCCAGCAGGGCGTAGCCGTAGAAAACCCATTGGATGAGCGCGAGCCACTTGATCTTCACCGGCAGGATGAAAAAGATGAGCAGCTCAAAATCCGGGTTAAGGAACGCAAAGGCCAGGAACACGCTGCCGGCCAAAAACAGATTGGTCGCATAGCTCGTGGGAAAAAGAAACGCCACACCCAGGGTCATGATCCAGCCGAGCAGCAGGAAGAGGTTGTAGCGGAAGACGCCCCACTGTCCTTCCAGCGCCGATCCCATCAGGTAGAACATGTACCAGGCAAAGGCGATGAAGACCGGGTGCGCATTCGGCGGGATCATCAGGAACGAAAACACCCGCCACGCCTCGCCGGACATCACCGCCACGGGCAGGAGGGCGATGCGTTCCAGATCAAAGAAGCCGAGGTATGCCACCGCCCAGAAGAGCACCTGCCCCATCACCAGATAGAGCGAAAGGTTCGGGATGGCGTAGCGACCGATGACCCGTTCGAGCCGGTTGAGGAAACCCATGACGGGCTACTTTGCGTCGGTCTTGGCCATTTCGTCCAGCAAAGTCTGCTTCTGTTTCTGAAGTACGGACTCGGTGACGGTGATCAGCAGGGCGCGGGCATGGTCAGGCCGGCCCAACTTGAGGAGCACGTTGGCCGCGTGCAGCCGGATCGTCTGCTGCTCGATGCCCGGCTTTGCCCTCACCTCGAGGGCGCTCCACTGCTTGAGCGCCTCTTCCCACTGGGGCGTTTCCAGGTCGTAGAAGGCTTCCGCGTGGCGATAGGCGTACGCGAAGTTGTCGGGCGCGAGCTCGGCGCCGCGCCGGAAGGAATCGAGCATGGTCTTGTCCAGGGTTGCGCGGGTGAACTGCCCGGTGGCGATGAGCTCGTCGCAGCCTTCCGTGAGCAGCTTGCCGAGGTGGTAGTGGTAGAGCGGCTCCTGCGGCGCGAGTTCGATGGCGGCCACGAGCCACGGCACGGCGTCGGGGACCTTGCCGTCCTCGGCCAGGAAGCGGGCCAGCTCGTTTTTCACGAGGGGAATGTCGGGGTCGAGCTTGTTGGCCTTGAGCAGAATGCCGACCGCCTCGCGGGTCATGCCGACCTGGCCGAGCAGCAGGCCGTAGGCGACGTAGGCGGCGGCAAAGTCGGGGCTCTTCTGGATGAGCACATCGTAGCCGTTGATGACGCTCTGCAACTCCCCGCGCAGCCAGGCCTCGTCGGGGTGGTCTTTCTCGGCTTCGGCCCGGGCCAGGATGTTGCGCTGGCGGGCGACGAGATCCTTGAGGTTCTTTTCGGCCAGGGTTTCGGCGAAGGCGGAACCGGCGGCCAGCAGGAGCACCAGGGCGGCGGCGGGGATTCTCAGCAGGAAAGGCATGCCTGTACGACACGGCCCGCCTCGAATCGTTCAAGGCTTTACGTCGCTGCTAATCCTGCGTTGCAGCAGGAGTGATAGCGCTGGATTCGTAAAATTCACCTGATCGGCACGTGCGTCATGGCATTGGACGTGCTATGGTTAGGGCAGTCGCAAAACGATTGCCTTCCGGGGAAACGCCCGGGGGGGTTCTTTGACTTTGGCGGGTACCGGAGCGAGGCCGCCGGTGCTGGCCGGGATAAATTGTGTGCGTTTTCTGTCGGGTACCAGGCCGCCCTGTTATCGGGTGGCTCGATTGCCCCAAAGCAGACTTTTGCCGCCTTCCGCCGTTTATCTGGCGGGAGGTGGTGAAACGGGGCGCCTTGCCTGCGGTCATTCCGGCCGGTGGCGGCGCCTTGCCTGAACAGAAAACAACCTCCGCCTCACGGCGGAGATTACAGCCATGAACACAAAGTCCAAACTAGTCCTCAGCCTCGGTCTGCTCGCGGCTCCCCTCGCCTTGATGGCGTGGTCGCCCGAGAAGGCCTATGTCGAGTCCTACCGCAATCGCGCCGTCACTCCGGTGCCGACCTCCGTCATTATGCCGGAAGTCAGCGCCAAGTTTGCCGGCACGCAGGTGGTGCTCGAGTTCGTCGTCAATCCGGCGGGCAAGCCGACGTCCATCACGTCGGTCACGCCCGGCGCCGATGCCGAACTGGTGGCCGAAGTCACCCGCGCCGTGTCGCAGTGGAAATTCTCCCCTGCGCTCGTCGATGGCAAACCGGTCGCCCGCAAGGTCGCGCTGCCCGTGAACATTGTCGCCAACCTCGACAGTGCCGCGCGCTTCGCCTCCAAGTAAAATAACGCAGCAAACAACCAGGGCCGTCCTTCGCTCACGCGGGGGGCGGCCCTGTCATTTTCAGCTGTCGGGCGCGGGATGCAGGATCCGCCGCCAGGCGAAGAGGACGATCCAGGCCAGCAGCATGGTCGTGACGGTGTGGCTGAGGTAATGCGCCCCCTTGAGCATCTGGTAACCACCCATCCACCAGCCGACCCCGAGGCCGAGCGCGATCCCGCCCAGCCGCCACGAACTCGTGCGGCGAAGCCACATCAAGCCCAGCAGGGCGAAGCCACCGCTGGCGTGCCCGCCCGGGAAACAGTGGCCGCGACGGTCGGGGCGGTCGTCCTCTGGAAACGGTGAACAAAGCTTCACATAGGCGATGTCACCCCCGTAGCGCCGGATTTCCGACGGGCAGAAGGAGTTGGTCGTGTTCGTGCCGATTCCGGCCAGAACCGGGACGGTCACGAGGGTGAGCAACGCCACCCACACGTCCCGTCGGGCAAAGTGCAGTTTTGCCCGCCAGGACTCCGGTCCGAGCGCGAGGAGCAGCACGGCGACAGCGAGCAGGATGATGGCCGCCTTCGGCCCATCATAGAAGACCAGCCGGCCGAGGGGTTCCTTCGCATCCACCAGCCAGCGGTGCGTGGTGAAGTCGTAGAGCCGGTCCTGCAACGCCAGGTCCAGCCCGCTGAGCTCGAACACGGCCAGGGAGCCGGCGAGCAACAGCAGCGCCATCCAGAGCGTGCGGTCGAGGCCGGCGGGACGGGACATCATGGATCCGAGGCTGGGGCCTTTTTCCGCCCCAGCAAGCGTTTGAAGTCAAAGTTGACGCGCAGCTTGGCGTTGAGCCCGACGTCGTTCCCGTCCGGGCCGTGCGTCAGGCGCAGGCCGAGGCCGAGCAGCCATTTGCCCCGCGCGCCGAAGGTGTATTTCTGCGGCAGCACCCAGACGATGCTGGGCCGCAGCGCGTAGACGTCGCGGTTCACCGCCGCCGTGAACCGGGTGGTGAAGTAAGTGGCCTCAAGCGCATACGTCACCGGCCCGCGCTCATACAGGACGCCGCCGTTGCAGTTGATCGAATCCTCCCCCAGCTCGTTTTTTTCCAAGTCCCCGCGTGTGGTGGTCTGGGTGACCGCGTCCCATCCGAAGCCGGCAAACACCCGCCAGCCGGGTGCTCCGGTCAGGACATGCGAGGAGGTGATGAAGGGCGCGGTGTGCCGCAGGCCGTCCGTCACGTCGATGGGCGGACTGCCGAGCGGCTGCTGCCAGTTGACCCCCACCGAGGTGTCCCAGCCCAGGGCGAGCGGGTCACCCAGCAGGTATTTGGTGCCGGCATGCAGCGTGGAAAACCCGGAGTCGGCGAAGAACGCCTTTCCCTTCAGGCCGTGCGAGAAATAGGCATCGGCCTCGATGCTGGCTTCCCAGCGGCTGGTCAGGCCGTAACGGAAGCCCAGCGCGGTGCGGATGTGGTCGCGCTTGGTCAGGTCGCCCATGTGGGGATGCACGATGAACCGGAGGGAGTTCTTCTTTTCCGTCTTTGGCAGCACGCTGTTGAAGACCCCTTTGATCTGCAGGTCGTCGTCCGAGGGCTTGTCCTTGCCGGGCTGGGTCTGGTCCTCGGCCGCCTGCATCAGGCTGGCGAGCATAGCCAGCCCGAGCCATATGCCTGAGGCCCGGTCTTTCATGGATTTCCCGCGATCGCTTTTTTCTCCGCAGTCTTTTCCTCGCCCACGTGGGTGTAGCGGGTGAATTCCTCGGCACTGAGCGCCCGGTAGACTCCTTTTTCGTAAAGGTAGCTGGCCCCCTGGTAGAAGCTGATCGCCTCGAGCGTGCCGTGGGTGCTTTCGGCCACGGGGGTCATGGTGTTGGTGCTGAACTCGTATTTGTAGGTGGACTCGCCGCGCGGGCGCAAAATGACGAACTCACCCTTCTCGAGGTGGCCGAGCTTCTGGTAGTTGCCGATGAGCACATGGGCCTCGCTCGGATCAATCTTGCGGACGTCATGGCCGAAAAAGCGCGAGGGGTAGCTCCAGTTGAGCAGGCCGAGCAGTGTGGGCGCGTAATCCATCTGGCTGGTGAGAGTCTTGACATGTCCCGGGGCGATGTGGCCGCCGGGCGAGTAGATGATCAGCGGGATGTGGTAGTTTTCCACGGGCAACTCGGTCTTGCCCGCACTGGACGCGCAATGGTCGGCCACGATCACGAACACGGTGTTCTTGAACCAAGGCTTGGCGGCGGCGGCGCGCAGGAACTGGCCGATCGCGAAGTCGGTGTACTTCACCGCGCCAGCGCGCCCGGAGACCTTCGACGGCAGGTCGATGCGACCCTCCGGGAAGGTGTAAGGCCGGTGGTTTGACGTCGTCATGACGAAGTAATGGAAGGGCTTGCCCGCGGCGGTACTGGCGTCGGCCTCGCGCATCGTCCAGCGGAGGAGATCCTCGTCGCAGGCGCCCCAGACGTTGGCGAAGGTGATGTCTTCCTTGGCCACGCCCGTGCGGTCGATCACCCGGTAGCCGTTGTGACCGAAATAATAGTTCATGTTGTCGAAGTAGCCGAAGCCGCCGTAGATGAACGCGGTGTCGTAACCCTTCGCCCGGAAGACGGAACCGAGGGTGAACATGTCCTCGTTGCGCGGTCGCTTGATCATCGAGCGGCCGGGCGTGGGCGGCAACGCGAGCGTCAGCGCCTCCATGCCGCGGTCGGTGCGCGTGCCTGTGGCGTAGAAATTGTCGAAGACCAGGCTCTTCCCCGCGATCTCGACCAGATTGGGCGTGAGGTTGGAGGCACGGTTGAAGATGCCCAGAAAATCCGCGCTCAGGCTCTCGACCGTGATCTGGATGATGTTGGGCCGCAGCTCGACCCCGGCGTTCTTGATGTAGCGCAGTGTGTCGTATTCGGTGGGGCGGAGCATCACCGCGCCGTCCTCCGACAGTTCCTGGCGCAGGTGGGCGAAGACCTGGTCCAGCGGCTTCGTCGGGTAGAAGGCCTCGTAATCGAGCACGTTGTTGCGGAAAGAGGAGAAGAGCGACCACAGGCCGTTCTTGGCCAGCTCGCGGTTGAAGTTGTTCTTGAACCCGGGCAGCCAGTCCGCATTCAGCCCCAACCCGAGGGCCAGGGCGCCGGCAAACCACAGGGCGCCGTTGCGGTAGCGCGCGGGCCAGCGCTCGACACAGGCGTCGAGCCAGGTGTGCGGCATCCGGCTGCGCCAGAGCAGCCAGACGAATATCGCCGCCGTGGTGAACAACCCGCCCACGATGAACGGCATCGGGTAGGACTCGCGGATGTTGCCCATCACCTCGGTCGTGTACACGAGGTAGTCCACGGCGATGAAATTGAACCGCACGCCAAACTCATCCCAAAAAGTCCACTCGGCCGCCGCGCCGAAGAGCAGCGCGAACAAGATCACAAAACCGAAGCCGGCCGCCAGCCAGCGCATCCACCCCTGGCGCAGCGCGCCCGAGGGCAGGACCGTCAGCAGCACGATCAACGGCAGCGAGGCGAAGGCGGCGGCCCCGAGGTCATAAACCACCCCCCACCCGAAGGTTGCCAGCAGACTGAGCGTCCACGTGACGTCATGCGCCGCCTTGATCAGCAACGCCACGCGCGTGAGGAACGAGATGCCGAGGAACACGGCAAAAAACAGCACGATGCCGCCATGGCGGCGGGCCAGCAGACGTTGAAACAACCCGGGGGTGGGGTTCAGCTTGGAAGACAGAATGGGCAAGAGCGGTGGGGTGCCATAGCACTGAAAGGCCTTTCCCCCCGGACACGCAAGCCGCCTCGGTCATTTAATCCCTATAATATTATTGAACAATCCGGCCGCCCGGGACGCGCCTTGCGCCGTTTCGCAGCCGCCACGCGCGCCAGCCCAGCAGCAGCGGCACCACGCCGACCGCGATCAGCAAAAGCCAGCGCGACCCCGGCGCCAACTCAGCCGCCGCCACAATGCCCAATGCCGAGCCTGACCAGCCCGCCACGGCATAAACCAAGGCCGCCAACCCCACCCGGCCGGTGGCGATCAGTGCGCCGGCTCCCAGCAACATCGCCGTGGCCGTCAGCGTGGCACCGGCGACATGGCGCCGGTCGAGCGCGAGACCCGCCAGCACGCCCGCCACCAGATGCGCCCCCGCGTTGAGCAGCAACTGCGGGGCACCCGTCCAGGTGGCCGCCTTAAGCGCTGGCGTGTGCTGGATGATCTGAAAAGCCGCCGAGTCCAACCAGACCAGCGCCAGAAATATTCCCGTCCACACCGCCGTTCCACCCGGACTGTAGTCGTATCCGCGCGCCTTTTGCCGCGGCGCCCGCTGTTCAAACAACTGCACCGCGAGCAGTCCGGTGCACGCTGCCACCACCCCCAGCATGGCCTGGGTCTGCACCCCGCCACCGAAAACCGGCGGCAGGTTGCACACCGCGTAGGCCATCCCGGTGCCAATCCCGATGCACAGGCCCAGCCGGTCGCCGCCGACTTCCCGGCGGAGCATGCCCACGAGTCCGACGGTCACCATCCCGGTGCCCGCGCCTGTCAGGGCGGCGCAAAGGAAAAACCAGGCCGGGGTTTTTGCGGCGCAGGCGAGCCCGGCGGCTGCTCCCGCGATCACAAATCCCGCCATCAATTGCCCCCGGCAGCGGCGTTCATGGAATATTCCAGCCATCAGCAGGCTGCCTGCGATGCCGGTCACCCCCATCACCGCCATGATCGGCCGCAACAACGCGTTTTGCCCGCCCATCGCCGCCTCCACCGCCTTGAGGAAACCGAACTGGGCGAAGGCCAAAAAATAGAGGTAGGTCGCCGCAATGGTGACGGTGGCCGCCACCAGGCTGCGTTCCGTGGGGTTAAATTCCTCCCGCAGTTCTTGCTCGATGGCAGGTGGGGATTTCAACGCGAGGGTGGTTGGGGCAGACTTGGTTACGCTGGTCCCGTCCCCGATACGCCGCAACCGGAATGCAGAAAATACTTGCCCCGGCCCGCCTTCCGGGCCTTCTTCACCGCCTCGATCTACCCATGATCCGCAACCACCATCATCACCCCGAAGCCTAGCCTTCCCTCGCAGGGATGGCCTGGATGTGCCTTCCCTGGGTGATGAGTCAAGATTCCAAACCCCGGCTGGCATGTCCCGCCGGGTTTTTTATTTTCCCGGCATAAGGTCGCCCTGCTCTTGGCATCCCACCATCCGATCCCTCTTATCATCCCTTCCTCTCATGCCTCCTGCCAACCTCCCCAAAGACCGTCTCCGCCTGGCCATCCAGAAGAGCGGCCGCCTGTCCACGGACTCCCTCGATCTGCTCAACCGCTGCGGCATCAAGGTCAAGGCCCCCAAGGAAAAGCTCCTCCTGCACTCGGAAAATTTCCCCGTCGACCTCCTCTTCGTCCGCGATGACGACATCCCGCAGCTCGTCATGGACGGCGTGTGCGACCTCGGCATCGTCGGCAACAACGTCCTTGAGGAGACGGCCCTCGAGCGTCGCACCTCGGGCAACGGCCACGCCTACAAGGTCGAGCGGGCGCTCGACTTCGGCGGCTGCCGTCTCGCCATCGCCCTGCCGGAGGAGCGTCCCTACTCCGGTCCCGCCGATCTCGCCGGCCTGCGTGTCGCCACGACTTACCCGCAGCTCACCCGTCGCTATTTCGCGGAGAAAAACATCAAGGCCGAGATCGTCACCCTCAGCGGTTCCGTCGAGGTCGCCCCGCGCCTCGGCCTCGCCGAGGCCATCTGCGATCTCGTCGCCACCGGCTCCACTCTCGAGGCCAACCGCCTCCGCGCCGTCGAGACCATCTTCAAGAGCACCGCAATGCTCATCCGGGCCGACTACCCGCTCACGCCGGAAAAATCCCACGCGCTCGAGATCATGCTCCGCCGCATCGACGGTGTGCAACTGGCCGCCGAGGCCAAATATATCATGCTCCACGCGCCCAAGTCCGCCCTGGCGGAGATCAAGAAGCTCCTGCCCGGCTCGGAGAATCCGACTGTGCTTCCCCTCGCCGGGGATGACACCAAGGTCGCCCTGCACGCCGTCTGCCAGGAAGCCGTCTTCTGGGAAACCATGGAGGCGCTCAAGAAGGCCGGCGCGAGCAGCATCCTCGTGCTCCCGATTGAAAAAATGATGCTCTGACCCGTCACCCGATGAAGCCCCTCGTCTGGAAGTCCCTGACTGCCTCCGCCCGCCGCGCCGCGCTCCTGCGCCCGGCGCAGTCGGCGCAGCCGCGGACCGCTGCGATTGTCACGGGGATCATCGCCCGCGTCCGGCGCGGGGGTGACGCGGCCCTGCGTCGCCTCACCACGCAGCTGGATGGTGTGTCGCTGGCCTCGCTTCGCGTCAGCTCCGCGGAGTTCACCGCAGCCGGCCAGGCGCTTAAGCCCGCCGATCAGGCCGCCCTGCGCACCGCCTATCGCAATCTCCGCAAGTTTCATCTCGCCCAGCGCCCGGCGCCCATCCGCGTGGAGACAATGCCGGGCGTGGTGTGCGAAAAGATTTCGCGTCCCATCGGCCGCGTCGGGCTCTACGTGCCGGGTGGCAGCGCCCCGCTGTTCTCCACCGCCCTGATGCTCGGCGTACCCTCGCAGATTGCGGGAAATGCCGGGCGGGTGCTCTGCACGCCGCCCGGCCGCGACGGACGCG
>JANMTJ010000319.1:0-2310 GCA_031390295.1 Oleiharenicola sp. | reverse complement strand
TTGAGCCGCAACTGACCGCACGCAGCATCAATGGCATGACCTTTTTCCCGCCGAAGGGTCACGGACACGCCGCCGTGATCCAGCACCTGGGCAAATTTCTCCTGCCGGGTCAGACTCGGACGCTTCCACGGCAGACCTTCGACGGTGTTGTAGGGGATCAGATTAACGTGCGCGTGCAGGTCGTAGGCGATGTCGCGGAGTTTCTCGGCCTGGTCGAGGGAGTCGTTGATTTCCTCGATGAGGATGAACTCAAGGGTAACCATGCGCCCGTGCTTCTCGGAGAACTCCCGTACGGCCGGCAGCAGTTCCTTGAGCGGCCACTTCTTGTTGATGGGCATGATCTGCTCGCGGACCTCGTCGGTCGCGCCGTGGAGCGATATGGCGAGGCGGATGCCCAGCGACTCGTCCGCGAGTTGCCGGATCTTCGGCACGAGACCGGAGGTGGAGAGGGTGATGCGGCGCGCGCCAAAGCCGAGGCCCCAGCTGGCGTTGAGGATGGTAAGGGCCCGGATGATGGCGTCGTAGTTGTGCAGCGGTTCACCCATGCCCATGACCACGAGGTTGTCGAAGGAGACGAGCTCGGCATGGGCCCGCGGCGTGCGGCTGTCCTCCTGCCGGCAGACCTGGATGAGCTGGTGCACAATTTCCCCGGCGGAGAGGTTGCGCTTCAGTCCGTCGAGGCCCGAGGCGCAGAATTTGCAGCCCATGGCGCAGCCGACCTGCGTCGAGATGCAGATGGTCTTGCGGGAATTTTCCTGACCGACGCCGAGCTGCGGGGCGCGGATGATGACGGTCTCGATGAGGGACTTGTCACCGAGCTCGAGCAGCAGCTTGTCGGTGACGTCCTCCGATTGTTTGGTGAGGACAAAGGTGGTGGGGTCGAGCTCGAAAGTCTCCGCCAGCCAGGCGCGGAGCGGACGGGAAAGATTCGTCATCTCGTCCCAGGTCCGGACCCGCTTCTTGTACAGCCATTCCAAGATCTGCTGGGCCCGAAAGGCCGGGTGCCCTTGCTCCTTGAGCAGGGTGGTGAGCGAGTCGAGGGTTTCACCATAGATGGTCGGTTTTTCAGGGGCGAAGCGCATACGGGGACAGGGAGGAGGAAAGGGTTGGGAATTGGGCGAAAATAGCGCGCCTAAACTCTTCGTTTGCTGTCTGACATTCAGCGCTCAACACTCAACTTTCAACTAATCTGATGAACCTGATCCACCGGCACATCTTTGCGAATGTCTTCCTGACGTGCGGTGCGGCGGTGGGGATGTTCGGGTTTGTGTTGATGATCGGCAACGCGATGAAGGATCTGCTGGGCCCCATGCTGGCGGGGCAGCTGGCCATCGACACCTTCGTCCGGCTGGTGGGCCTGCTGGTCCCGTTCGTCTTTTACTACGCCCTGCCGATGGGGATGCTGACGGGCATCCTGCTCGTGCTGGGCCGCATGTCCTCGGATCGTGAGATCACGGCGCTGCGCGGCTCGGGCCTGAGTGTCGCCTGGCTGTCGGCGCCAATCATCTTTCTCGCGCTGCTGGGCGTCGTGGCCGGATTGCTGATCAATTTCCAATTCATGCCGGTGGCCCGGCTGGCCTATCAGCGGGAGTTTGCCGAGGCGGTGCGGCAGAATCCATTGAGCTTCATTGTGCCGAAGACCTTCATCCGCGACTTTCCGGGGGTGGTCCTTTACGTGGGGCAGAAGAACGACACCCAGTTGAAGGATTTCTGGCTGTGGGAGCTGGACGGCCAGAACCGGGTGAAGCGCTTTGCCCGGGCCGATTCCGGCCGGTTGAATTTCGACGGGGCGAACAACAAGCTCGTGCTGACCTTGGAGCACGCCCAGGCGGAAGTGCGGGAGGCCAAGGACCCGGAAAATTTCCGGGAAGCCCACGGGGCCGCCTCCTGGGAACGGGCCACCTTCGACCTGCCGTTGAACCGGATCACCGGCGAACGGATCGTGCAGAAAAAGCTGAAGTGGTTCACCTTTTCCCAGCTCATGACCGAGTGGAGCCGGCTGACCCGGCCGGATGCGGCCGTGCCCACCGCCGAACGGGAGAAGCAACTCATGCGGGTGCAGATCACCATTCAGGAAAAATTCGCCACGGCGTTTTC
The DNA here is from genome assembly GCA_031390295.1 of Oleiharenicola sp. GTDB lineage: Bacteria > Verrucomicrobiota > Verrucomicrobiia > Opitutales > Opitutaceae > Lacunisphaera. The sequence continues at coordinate 213 of JANMTJ010000319.1, read as the reverse complement.
CGTGCTGTCGTTTGCCCTGGTGGCGATTCCCCTCGGCATCAAGGTGTCGCGCAAGGAGACCTCCGCCAACCTGGGGATTGGGCTGCTGCTGGCCCTCGGCTATTATTTCGCAAGCATCGTGGTGGGCTGGCTCGACAACTACCCGGCGCTGCGGCCTGACCTCATTGTTTGGCTGCCCAACATCGTGTTCCAAGGGCTCGGGTTGTGGCTTTT
>JANMTJ010000518.1:0-1733 GCA_031390295.1 Oleiharenicola sp. | reverse complement strand
TGGTGGGACGCGCGGCTCACGCCGGCGATGAAGTTCCGCGAGGCCCACCCGGCCACCCCGCTCGCCGTGCTGGCCGACACCGGACACGGGCATTTCGACGCCACCGACGAGCTGGTCGGTTTCCTGGCGATGTTCATCCGCAAGGCGGCCAAGGCCCGGCTGCCCGCCGACGGCTCAATGGAGCTGCGTCCGGTCAAACCCGCCGCCGGCTGGCTGGTGGACCGCTGGCGGGGGGACGAGCCGCCGCGCGCGGCCGCCGCGCCGGTGGCTGAATACCGGGGCGACCGGGCCGAGGCGTTCTGGTGCTTTGACGAGGGGATGGCGCGGGCGACGGAGGCGTATCACGCCAAGGGTCTCGGCAAGAAGACCCAGCAGGTAGATTTCGTGCAAGCCGGCGAGCTGGCACCCATCGCGACGACGCATACGGGCATCGAGCTGGAATTCCTGCCCGAGGCCGACGGGGTGACCTTTCGGCTTGAGGGTGCTTTCATCGCCCCGCTGCCCAAGAAAGCGCCGGTCGCCGCGAAGGACAACCACAGGATCCCGCCGCCAACGAGCACCACGCCCACCGCTGCGGCACCCGGCAGGCATGCGGACGGAGTCGTGCAGATCTCTCTCATCACCGGTCCGGTCGAGCAGCTCGCGCCCGACACCTTCCGCGTGGCGTTCAACCGGACGTTTTCGACCACCGACAAGCGCGACCACGACATCTGGTTCATCGCGCACCATCCGGGTGATAGTGCATACAAGGGCACCGTGCAGCAAGCGTTGCTACGGCTTCCGCAGTTCACGGAGGGGGTGGTGCAAACCATTACATCCCCGGCGATCGCTGATCAAAAAACCGGCACCGCGACCATCGCCCTTGAGGCCACCTCCGATGCCGGCGTCCCGGTCGGCTACTACGTGCGCGAGGGCCCGGCCTTCGTGCGTGATGGTGTGCTGCACCTCACGTCCCTGCCGCCGCACACCAAACTCCCCGTGAAAATCACGGTCGTCGCCTGGCAACTCGGGCGAGCCGCCACGCCCAAGCTGCAGGCCGCCAAGCCAGTCGAGCGGTCGTTTTTCCTGAACGCGCCCTGAAACCCATGCATGTCCTGGTCTTTTGTGACGATCTCTACCACCCGGCCGCCACCGTGCGCACCGGACTCGCGCCACTGGCGACTGGCGGCGTGTTCGCCTTCGATTGGGTGGAGAACGCGGCCGGCTGGGATCCGCGGCAGTTGCACGGCCATGACGTCGTGCTGCTTTCGAAGTCGAATGTCTGCTCCGCCATGGACAAAACGCCGTGGCTGGCCGGCCCGACCGAGGATGCGCTCGGAAAATTCGTCCGCGCCGGTGGCGGGCTCGTGGTGGTGCATTCCGGCACGGCCAGTTACAAGGACATGCCAGCCGTGCGCGCGGTGCTTGGCGGCGTGTTCACGAGTCATCCGCCGCCGTGCCCCGTGACGGTCGAGCCAACGCGCGGTCATCCGCTGTGCGCGGGCGTGGACTCGCCGTTCACGATCCAGGACGAGCATTACCAGATGATACTCGATGATCCGGCGGCGGATATCTTCCTGCACACGCGTTCCGAGCACGGCGTGCAGCCGGCGGGATGGACTCGGTCCGAGGGGACCGGACGCGTCGCGGTGCTCACCCCGGGGCATTTTCCGGAAGTCTGGCTGCAGGCCGGCATGCAGCGGCTCCTGTTGAATGCCTTGCGGTGGGTCGTGGAGCCGCGTGGTTAGTCCAAC
>JANMTJ010000228.1:0-4488 GCA_031390295.1 Oleiharenicola sp. | reverse complement strand
GCCGTTGACGGCGACGGGGCGCTCGTTGATGGCGTGCAGGCCGAGAATGGCGCTTTGCGGGGCGTTGAGGATCGGGGTCGACAGCATCGAGCCGAAAATGCCGCCGTTGGTGATGGTGAACACGCCGCCCTCGAGGTCGGTGAGGGTGATCTTGCCCTCGCGGGCGCGCTTGGCGGCGTCGGCGATGGCCTTCTCGGTGTCGGCCATGCTGATCCGGTCGCACTGCTTGATGACCGGGACCATGAGGCCCTTGTCAGTCGATACGGCCATGCCGATGTCATAGTAGTGGTTCTGGACGACCTCGTCGCCGTCGAGCTGGGCGTTGAGGGCGGGCACCTCCTGCAGGGCCTGCACGACGGCCTTGGTAAAGAAGGACATGAAGCCGAGCTTCACGCCGTTCTTCTTCACGAAGTCATCCTGGTACTTCGCGCGCAGGGCCATGACAGCGGACATGTCGCACTCGTTGAAAGTGGTGAGCATCGCGGCCTCGTGCTGGGCGGCGACCAGGCGTGACGCGATGGTCTGGCGCAACTTCGACATCTTGGTGCGGGTCTGGCGGGCGGGCCCGCCTTCACCCTGCGGGCTACGGCGAGGCTCGTCCTGTGACTGCGCCACAGGCGAGGGAAACGGCGGTTTGCTGGCGGCGGCGAGCATGTCGCCTTTCGTGACCCGGCCGGCCTTGCCCGTGCCGGAGATCGTGGCGGGATCAATGCCGGTTTCGGCGGCGAGGCGGCGGACGGCGGGAGACTCCGTCACCGGATTTTCGATTTTCGATTTGGGATTCTCGATTGGGGCACCCGACGGCGGGGTCGCCGTCGCTCCCGCGGTCGCGGTTTCGTCGATGGACGCGACGACCTGGCCGATTTTCACCTCGGTGCCGGCGGTGACCTTGAAGCTGATTTTGCCCGCGGCCTCGGCCGTGCCCTCGGAAGTGATCTTGTCGGTCTCAAGTTCGAAGAGCGGCTGGTCCTTCTTCACGAGATCGCCGTCCTTGACGTGCCATTTGGCGAGCACGCCGGAGGTGATGGATTCGCCCATCGGGGGGATTTTGACGTCTATGGCCATGCGGTTGTGAGGGTGAAAGTGAAGTGGAGGACTGGATCGCGTGCAAGCCGGCGACTACAAGGTAAAGGCGTTGTCCAGGAAGGCGGCGAGCTGCTGGCGATGCAGGGCGAGGAGGCCCACAGCCGGCGAGGAGGCGGCATCGCGGCCGGCGTAGACGGGCTTGCGGCCAAAGATTTCCTCGAGTTGCGGCGCGATGAAGGTCCAGGCCCCCATGTTCTGCGGCTCCTCCTGGCACCAGATGAGGCGCGCGTCCCGGCTGTAGGCGTCGGCGATCTCGGCGAGGCGGTCGCGATGCAGGGGATACAGCTGCTCGACCCGGATGATCGCAGTGTGGGCGAGCTTCTTTTTCTCCCGGTAGTCGATCAGGTCGTAGTAGACCTTGCCCGAGCAGAGTATCACGCGGTCGGTCTGCTTGGAGCCGGTGGGATCATCGATGATCTCCTGGAAGGAGCCTTGGGTGAAGTCGGCCAGCTGGGACACGGCACCGGGGTGGCGCAGGAGGGACTTGGGTGACATGACGATGAGCGGCTTCTTGAAGTCGCGCATCACCTGTCGGCGCAAGGCGTGGAAGAACTGGGCCGGCGTCGTGAGATTGGCCACCTGGATGTTGTTCTCGGCGCAGGACTGCAGGAAGCGCTCGAGGCGGGCCGAGGAATGCTCGGGGCCCTGACCTTCGTAACCGTGGGGCAGGAGCAGCGTGATGCTGCTGTTGCGCTGCCATTTCGACTCGGCGCTGATGATGAACTGGTCAATGACGACCTGGGCGCCATTGGCGAAGTCGCCGAATTGGGCCTCCCAGATGCAGAGCATGTCAGGGAAGTCGAGCGAGTATCCGTAATCGAAGCCCAGCACGGCGGCCTCGGAGAGGAGCGAATTGTACACGCAGAACTTGGCCTGTTTCTCGGCGATGTTGTTAAGCGGGGTGAATTTTGCCCCGGTCTCCGTGTCGTTGAAGACGGCGTGCCGGTGGGTGAAGGTGCCGCGCTCGCAATCCTGGCCGCTGAGCCGGACAGGGGTGCCATCCAGCAGCATGGTGCCCACGGCCAGCGCCTCGCCCATGCCCCAGTCATAGGGTCCGCCGTTCCGGTGCGCCTCGGCGCGGGCCTCGCTGAATCGCTTGATCTTGGAGTGCACTTTGAAATCAGCCGGGATGGTGGTGAGCCCCTGCACCACCTGGTTGAGCTTGGCGGCGCTGACAGCCGTGGTGACGGGGGTGTGCTTGAATGCCGGCTGGAAGATTGCGTTGGAGCCCCTGAAGACCGCGGTCGCCGCCCCCTCGGCCAGCGCGGCGGCCTTGCGCTTCTCGGCCTTGGCCGACTCCCGGGCCTTGGCCTTGCCCAGGTTCTCGTCGAGCGCACTGGAATATTCGGCCTTGATGGCCTCGCCCTCGGCGTCGGTGATGGCCCCGGCCTCGATCAATTGGCGGGTGTACTGGGCGGAGACCAGTTTGTGCGCGGCGATCTTGCGGTAGAGCATCGGCTGTGTGAACGAGGGCTCGTCCGTCTCGTTGTGGCCGTGCTTCCGGTAGCAATACATGTCGATGAACACGTCGCGCTTGAACGCCACGCGGAAATCCACGGCCAGCTGCGCCACCATGCAGACGGCCTCGGGGTCGTCGCCGTTCACGTGGAAAATGGGCGCCTCGATCATCTTGGCGATGTCGGTGCAGTAGCGGGTCGAGCGGCCGTCCACCGGGTCGGTCGTGAAGCCGACCTGGTTGTTGATGACGAAATGCAGCGAGCCGCCCGTGCGGTAGCCGGGCAACTGGGAGAATTGGAGGGTCTCGGCGACCACGCCCTGCCCGGCGACTGCGGCGTCGCCATGGATGAGCAGGGGCATGACCTTGCGGCGTTCCTTGGCGTCGCCCCGGATGCGCTGGCGGGCGCGGGCCTTGCCCTCGACGACCGGGTTGACGATCTCAAGGTGCGAGGGGTTGGACGCGAGGCGCACCTCGACCTTCTGGCCCGAGGTGGTGGTCAGGATGGATTCGTAGCCGAGGTGATACTTCACGTCGCCGTCGCCGGCCACGGTGTCGGGGATGTAGTTCTCGGAAAACTGCTCGAAGAGGAGGTCGAACGACTTGCGCATGACGCTGCACAGGACGTTGAGCCGGCCGCGGTGCGCCATGCCCATGACAATCTCCTCGATGCCGGAGGCGGGACAGTGGTCGATGACCGCGTCCAGCGCCGCGATGATCGTCTCGCCGCCCTCGAGGGAGAAACGCTTCTGCCCGACATATTTGGTGTGGAGGAATTTCTCGAAGAGCTCGGCCTTGTGGACGCGACGGAGGATGCGGATCTTTTGCGGCTTGGTGAAGCTGGGCAGAAGCTTGGTGGATTCGATGCGTTCCTGCAGCCAGCGGCGGCAGTCGGTGTCCTGGATATGGGCGTATTCGACGCCCACGTGGCCGCAATAAGTCTGATGCAATGCCGCGATGATGTCGCGGAGCTTCATCTGGCCGCCACCCAGATAGGTGCCGGTGTCAAAAACGGTGTCCAGATCGGCGTCGGTGAGGTTGAACTGGGCGAGTTGCAGCTTGGGCTGGACGGCAGGGGCGCTGGACAGGGGATCAAGGTGCGCCTGCGTGTGGCCGATGGCCCGGTACGCGTTGATGAGGTAGTGGACGCTCGCCTGCTTGAGGCTGTTGACGATGTTTACGCTGCCAGCGGTGACGACGGGAGCCGCGGGCAACTGGCCGCCGCCCAGCGTGAATCCTTGGAAAAAGGCGCGCCAGGTCGGATCGACGGAGTCAGGATTATCCAGCCAGCGCTGGTGATATTCCTCGATAACGCCGGCGTTGGCTCTTTCGGATACGGAAACGGGATTCATGAAAAGATGGCGGATGCGAATGGAAGACAGCTTGCCTAGCGCGGTGACGGCTAGTAACTGCGGGATGTGGATAGCAGCATCGCACTTGGAGCGAGACAAGTTGATTCAGGCCCCGGGCGACGGCTTGAGCATGGTGATTGTTGTGTCGCTAAACGATTGAAAGACAGTATATAACCAAAGCATACGATATGACCGAAGCTAAGATCAAAGCAGCGCTTATCCGGTTCACCGTTGGGATAAAAAACTCTGATGCGGGGGCCATTTCGACCTCGCTCAACGAGGTGGAAGCACTGCTTACCGCCCATCGGTCGGAACTGCATCCCCAGTTGATCCATTTTCTGGATGGCCGCAGTTACGCCAAAGCGCTGGCCTGGCTGGGTGGTGGCGATCAGCTGGCCGCGAAACCTGCCTCGCCTCCGGGTGGGTGCGGCGGAGGAACGCATACGTGACCCTCCTACGCCAAGGCTTCGGAGGGCAGGGCTCCTGAAATGAGTGCCAACGACAAGATTTCCACCAGTGGCGGGGAAGAGCTCGGCCAGAATCCCTTTGGTGCCCTGGACGGGGCCGGCCTGCCCGTGGCATCGTCCCGGCCAA
>JANMTJ010000192.1:0-2890 GCA_031390295.1 Oleiharenicola sp. | reverse complement strand
CTGTTCCTCATGCTGATCTGGGTTACGCCCAGCGACAACCCCGGGCTGGCCTTCAGCGAGGCCGAGGTGGCCTTCCTCTTCCCCGCCCCCTTCGCCCGCCGCCAGCTCATCCATGACAAGCTGGTGGACGGGTTGCTCATGTCGCTCCTGGGCGCGGTCTTCTTCACCCTGATCGCCGGGGGCTGGAACACCGGCCCGGTCGGCGCGCTGCGCAAGCTGGGGGCGTGGTGGTCGCTCAACGCCAACCTGACCCTGCATCAAACTGCCGCCACCCTGGTCATTGCCCGCCTGTCCCGCCTCGGGTTCCGCGCCACCCTGCGCCGGATCCTTGTCATCGGCGGTGTCGTCCTTCTGCTGGTCGCGACCGTCCTCGTGGCGGTCAATTCCGGGACGGCCTCGGTGGAGTGGCTCCTCTGGCCGGCGCGCCTGGCGGTGCGGCCGTTCCTCGCGGACGGCCTCGGCGACTACCTGATCGCGCTGTGCCCGGCAATCGGCCTGGTCGTGCTGCATTATTTCTGGATCCACCGGATGGAGACGCCCTTCGAGGAGGCCTCGATCGCCCTGGCGCAGAAACGCGGCGAGAACCTCGCCCGGGCGAGGGCCGGCAAACTCGTCGCCTTTCGGGGCCAGGCCCGGGCGAAGTCCGGCCCGTTCCGCCTCGGCGACCGGCTGCCGGTCGAGGCCGCCTTCCTCTGGAAAAACCTCATGGCCGCGCCCGTCTGGCTCAACCGCAAGGTTTTCGCCGCCGCTGCCGTGTTGATTTATTTCGGACTCACCTGGCTGAAATCCCGGCCCGATTTCGAGGGGCCTAAGATCGCTGCCGGCGTGGCCTTCCTGGCGCTGATGTTTCTCATTTATCTGCTGGTCTTCGGCCCCCAACTGGCCCGCAACGACCTGTGCGGCGACATCATCAACGCCGACATGCTCAAGGCCTACCCGCTGCCGGGCTGGCGCATCGTGCTCGGCAGCCTGCTCGCCCCGACCGTGATCCTGACGTCGATCGCCTGGCTCTTCCTGCTGGCCGCCGGGCTCGGCCTGCCTGCTTCCCAAGGCAACGCATCCTGGTTCACGCCCCAATTCCGGCTCGTGGCCGGAATCGCCGCGGCCTTTCTCATGCCCGCCCTGTGCGCCGTGCAACTCCTCGTGCCCAATGCCGCCACGCTCATCTTTCCCGCCTGGTCGCAAACCAGCCGCAACCTGTCGGGCGGCATGGATGTGATGGGTCAGCGCCTGATCTTCTTCGCCGGCCAGTTCCTTTGCCTTGTGGCCGCATTGCTGCCGGTCCTCATCCTCGGCGGTGGCACGATTTTTCTCACCCAATGGCTGATCGGCCCTTCGGCCGCCCTGGTGCTGTCCGTGGTACCGGTGCTGGCCGTGTTCGCCGGCGAGCTCTGGTTCGGGGTCTGGCTGCTCGGCCCGCGGTTCGAACGGCTCGACATTTCGGCGGAGTTGCGTCCGTAGGACTTCCCCCAAACCGATCTGATTTTAGCCACGAAAAACACGAAAAAGCTTTCGTCCGCATGCCCTGATTTGCCCTGCGCCTATGGGCGCACAGGCAATAATACCTGCCGGACGGGATGATTTTTGTGCTTTTTGTGGCCAATCCTTCAGGAGGATTTAGCTTCTGGCTTTGATCCCATGGACCTCCCGCGTCTCATCGCCCTTGCCCGTCAGGTCGTCGCAACCGCCCAGCGCCGGCTGCCGGCCGAGGTGCGCACGGTCGTCGCCCAGGTGCCGGTTTGCTACGAATCGACCCCCAACGCCGGCATCCTGGCCGAAGGCTGGGAACCGGACATCCTCGGCCTCTTCGTCGGCCATGAGCACGGTGGCGAGCTGCGCACCGACGGGGCCCCGCTGCCGCCCCAGATCCTCCTCTTCCTCGACAACCTCTGGGACTATGCCGAGGGCGAGGAATCGGTCTTCCGGGACGAGGTCCGGCTCACCTATTTGCACGAACTGGGCCATTACCTCGGCTGGGACGAGGACGAGATCGCCCGGCGCGGCTTGGAATAGGTCCCCACGTGCGCCAGCCAAGACCTTTGCCCCGGTTTTGCGCAGCAAGAACCGGGGACAAACACCGGCCGCCCAGCAGGGCGGAACGGCGAACTAGGGCTTTCATTCGCCCCGCGAATGTGTTTATTCCCCTCTCAGCGGACCGGCACTCACCGGCCGGGCCGCTGTCCCTTTAACCACATGAAGAAGTTTCTCTCCGCCGTATTCTGCCTCACCACCCTGGTCGCCGCGCTGCCCGCCGCCGACGGTTTCAGCCGCGCCAGCGTCCTCAAACAGCTCGATTCCTGCGAGGCCATCCTCCAGGAGATCCAGGGCAACAGCAAGACGGCCATCCCGGTCGAGGTGCTGCGCAAGGCCAAGGGCATCATCATCGTCAATCAGTTCCAAGGCGGCTTCATCTTCGGCATCAAGGATGGCTACGGCGTCGCCCTCGTCCGCCGCCCCAACGGCAAGTGGTCCGTGCCCGCCTTTCTCAAGGCCGGTGAATTCAGCCTCGGCCTCCAGGCCGGGGCCAAGTCCATCAATGCCGTGTACGTCCTCATGGATTCGGACACCGCCCGCTTGCTCTTCCGCAACCGCATGAACCTCGGCGCCGACGCCAAGGCCGTGGCTGGCATCCGCGCCGCCGAGCGCGAGGCCGTCAGCAAGGCCCTGCCCGGCGATGCCAACGTGCTGATCTATTCCACCGTCGAGGGCTTCTACCTCGGTGCCACGATCAAGACCGGCTACCTCTCGCCCCACCAGCGCGCCAACGAGCTTTTCTACAACAGCAACAACCGCATGCCCGAGCTGCTCTACAGCGACTGGGTCACGCCCCCGCCGGAAGCGCACTTCATCATGGATTACGTGACGCGCCTCACGCAGTAACCCGAAACTC
>JANMTJ010000145.1:0-2226 GCA_031390295.1 Oleiharenicola sp. | reverse complement strand
CGGATCAAATCATACCAGGCGGCGTAGTCATAGCCCTGAAGCACGCTCGGATCGGGGTTGGCGCCGTCGAACCAGGCCACGGAAATCGGTCCGTATTCCGTGAGCAGTTCGTAGAGCTGGTTGAGAAAATAGCGGTTATAGTCATCGACCTCGTAAGTGTAGCTGGCGGAACCCGCCGGCGGCGGACGCCCCTTGGCAGGATCGGCCTGGAAGCTGGCTGGATCCGTGGGGATGGTGGAGCGGACCTTGGGGCTGCCGTTGCCGTAGTAACCCGCGGGGTTCTTGGGATTGGTGCGCAACTGGTAGAGGTCGGCCGGCGAGAGGTAGACGCCCAGCTTGACGCCTCGGGCTTGGGCCGCGTCAGCCACCTCGCGGACCATGTCGCCCTTGCCGCCGCGCCACGGGCTCGAGGCGACCGAGTGCGCCGTGTAGCGCGAAGGCCAGAAGCAAAGCCCGTCGTGGTGCTTGGCGACAAGGATCAGCAGGTTGCCGCCGGCATTCTTTATGGCGGTGACCCATTGGTTGGCGTCCAACGCGGTCGGGTTGAAGATCGAGGGATCCTCCCGGCCGTCGCCCCACTCCACCCCGCGGAAGGTGTTAGGGCCGTAGTGCAGGAAGAATGTCCGTTCCAGCCGCATCCAGGCCGTCTGGTTGGGGCGCGGCAGGACCTTCGCCGCCTTCTCGGCGATCACTTCGGCCGAATCACCCGGCGCGATGACCTGCAACGTTGCATAGTCAATCGGAGCCGGCTGCGCGCTGGCATTGCCAGCGGGCACCTCGCCGCGAGCCAGCGCGCCCAGCAGGAGAAGAAGGCCGAGCAGCTGGACGGACTTGGCCCGGTTGATCGACGCGGTGTTCGTTCCCATGATGTTGATTGATCCTATTGCTCTGGTGTGGCGACAACAACGCTTTCCGCGGAGGCGAGACCATCGGCATGGGCGGTGAGACGGATCGCGCCGGCCTCGCGTCCAGCCTGGACGATCACCTGGGCGTAACCGTTGAAGAGGCTGCGTTCGCTGCCCTTGTCGGGTTCGTGACAGCTCGGGTCGCCGTTGCCGACGCCGATGATGCGACCGCCGGTGACCGAGAATTTCACGGGTTGGTTGGCGGTCGGCACGTGCCGGCCCTGCGCATCGACGGTCGAGACGGCGAACACGGCCACGTCGGCACCGTCGGCCTTGATCGTGGTGCGATCGGGTGTGAGCACAAGTTGCGCCGGTCCGCCGGTCGTCTCGACCCGGCTGGTCAGGATTGCACTGCCACCTTTGTAGCCGCGCGCCTCCAGCCGGCCGGGCTGATAGACGACCGGCCATTCGAGATGCGAGTATCTCTTCACGACTTTGCGGCCGAGGCTTCGCCCGTTGAGGAAGAGCTCGACTTCGTCGCAGTTGGTGTGCGCCCAGACGCTGATCTCCTGCCCTTCCTTGCCCGGCCAGTTCCAGTGCGGAAAGAGATGCAGCAACGGCTCGTCCCGCCACCAGGCCTGGAAGTAATACGCGGCGTCCTTGGGCAAGCCGCAGAGGTCGAGGATGCCGAATTGCGAACCGATGGCGGGCCACTTGAATGGTGTCGGTTCCCCGCGATAATCAAACCCCGTCCACACGAACATGCCCGCGATAAATTTGCGGTCCGCGTAGTGCGACCACGCCTGCTCCGCGCTCGAACCCCAGGTCGACGGATCCCAATCGTAAGCGCGCAGATGGCACCGGGCGCGGTCGTCGGCATAGATGCCGCGGGTCTGGGTGAACGCGCATTCCTCGGTGCCAACCATGATCTGGTGCGGCTGCTTGGCGTGCCATTGATCCGTGGTGAACCCGCTGCCCTTGAGGTTGTCCATGTAGTTCACGCCGGCCACGTCAATGGCGACGGAATTTCCCTGCCCCCACCCGCCGCTGATGGCGATGGTGACGGGCCGCGTGGGATCCAACCGCTTCACAAAATTTTGCATCGCCGCCGTGACGCGCGCACCCTGAACCGTGCCTTCGACGGCCCATTCCTCATTGCCGACGGACCAGAGGATGATGCTCGGATGATTGCGATCACGGCGGATCATGCGCTCAAGATGATCGTAGTGGTAGTCGGTCGTGCCCGTCAGGCGGTTCTCGTCGATCACGAGCAGGCCGAGCCGGTCGCACGCCTCGAGCAGCTCCGGGGCCGGCGGATTGTGCGAGCAGCGGTAGGCGTTGCTCCCGATTTCCTTCAGCCGGCGGATGCGATAATCCCATA
>JANMTJ010000118.1:0-3223 GCA_031390295.1 Oleiharenicola sp. | reverse complement strand
GCCGAGGGCTACACCATCATCCTCAACCTGGGCGACCAGGACAGCGACCTCGCCGGCGGCTTCGCCGAGAAGACCTTCAAGCTGCCCAACCCGATCTACCGGGTGAAGTGACGATCCGGCCATCGTTTGGCGGATTTTCGGGCGGGACCAAGGGATCGGCCGCCCGCTGATATCCGGCCAGTGCCCTCCGCTATTTCGCCGGCTCGGCCGCGGCGGCTGCGGCCGTGGCAAACACCATGTGACCGGACCAAGGCTTGCGGAGTGTGCCGGCCGGCGGGTAGGGTTTTGAACGATACTTTCATATATGAACACCACCCCTGCCCCCACCAAAGTCGCCCGCCGTGATTTCGTGAAGACCCTCTCCGCCGCCGGCCTCGCGCTCGGCGCCGCCCCGGCCGGCTTCGCCCAGGCCGTCACACCCCGCCGCCGCTTCGCCATCGTCGGCTGCGGCTCGCGCCACAAGATGTACCAGGACGCGATCGAGACGACCTACAAGGATCACGCCCAGCTCGTCGCGCTGTGTGACCTGAATCCCGGCCGCCTGGAGGTCGCCCGGCAGCTGTCCGCGAAGAACGGCGCACCCGTACCCGCCGGCTACGCGCCCCCCGACTTCGAGAAGATGATCAAGGAGACGAAGACCGATTTCATCATCGTCACCACGGTCGACGCCACGCACGCCGACTACATCGTCCGCGGTCTGGAGGCCGGCTGCGACGTCATCTCCGAGAAACCCCTCACCACCACCGCCGAGATGTGCCAGCGCATCCTCGACGCCACCAAGCGCACGGGCCGCCACCTCCGCGTCACCTTCAACTACCGCTATTCCCCGCCCCGCACGCAGGTGAAGGACATATTGATGAACGGCGAGATCGGCGACGTGCTCTCGGTAGACTTCCACTGGATGCTTAACACCACCCACGGCGCCGACTATTTCCGCCGCTGGCACGGCCAGAAGAAGAATTCCGGCGGACTCATGATCCACAAGGCCTCCCACCACTTCGACCTCGTCAACTGGTGGCTCGGCGCCATGCCCGCCACGGTCTTCGCCACCGGCAAGCGCGAGTTCTACACCCCGGCGATGGCGCAGCGCTTCGGCCTGAAAAGCCACCATGAGCGCTGCCACACCTGCCCCGAGCAGGAGCAGTGCGGCTTTTTCTTCAGCCTCGCGAACAACCCGTCGCTCAAGGCCCTCTACCTCGACCAGGAAAAACACGACGGCTATTTCCGCGACCAGTGCGTGTTCGCCCCGCGCATCGACATCGAGGACACGATGAACGTCCTCGTGACCTACGACAACAAGGTCACCCTCGCCTACTCGCTCAACGCCTTCAACGCCTGGGAAGGCTACCACATCGTCTTCAACGGCACCAAGGGCCGGCTCGAGCACACCATCGTCGAGTCCACCTACGTCAGCGGCACCGACGCCGTGCAGGGCGGCATCGCCGACAACGGCGTCACGACCCGCATCATCCCGCTGCGCGGTGCCCCGCGCCGGATCGAGGCCTGGTCGGGCACCGGCGGCCACGGCGGCGGCGACAAGGTGATGCTCGACGAGATCTTCCTGCCCGACGTCCCGGCCGACAAATACCTGCGCGCCTCCAACGAGCATGCCGGCGCCGCATCGATTCTCATCGGTGTCGCGGCCAACCAGTGCTTCAGGACGGGCCAGCCGGTCGTCATCAAGGATCTGGTCACCGGCCTCGAGACCCCGCGCTACGCCCCGATGCCGTCGCGGACCGGCCCGGTGCCGATGCCCGAGCGCGCCCGCCAGCGCCGCGGCGAAGCGTAGGCGCGCCTGCCACCGGGACCCGGAGGGCCAGGGACGGCATGGCGGACCGACTCGTCGGACCCTTTGCACCCCTGTTTACCAATCAGCCGGCAACCTCCCGGTCCCGGGTCGGTCCAATACTGGCATGAAGACCAAATTGCTGCTGCTCGTGTCGCTGGTGCCCGTCCTGCTGATTCCGGCCCAGGCCGGTCTCGATATCTCTATTTCCGCCGATATCCGTCTCGGCCGGATTCTGCCCCCGCCACCGCCGGAGGTCGTTGTCATTGTCGAGTCACCCGGCCCGAGTGCCCCGCCCCCGTGGGCCCCCGCGGTTGGTGTGCGGCGCAATCGCAACTATTACTATTACCCCGCCGACAACGTTTATTACCGGCAGGATGACCGGGTCTGGTTCTACCTCGACGGCGGCAACTGGCGCTTCGGGGCCAGCCTGCCGACCAACATCCGCGTGGATTTCGACCACTCCGTCTCGCTGACCATGGATGCGGAACAGCCCTATCAATTCCACGACAAGGTGAGGAACTACTACCCGTCCGATTATTTCGTCACCAAGGTGCGCGTGAAGGAGAGAGGCAATTCGGGAAAGGCGGCGAAATCAGACCGCGGGGACGATGACGCCCGCGGCAAGGACAAGGATAACGGCAAGGGCAAGGGGAAGAACAAGTAGAGTCCAGTGCACGGGTCGCGCCGGTGCCCGAGCGCGACCGCCAGCGCCGCGGTGGCGCATAGGCTGATATGCCGTGTCGCGGCCATCCATGACCGCCGTTTCCTCTCGATCCGGGCTGGGTTTCCTGAAGGCGCGTTGGGGAATCGAACCCCACGGGCTATCATCCGCCGGCGACCTTGCTCGGCCGCGCCATGTTCAGGAATCAATCTCAGTTGCCAGTTTAGCCCCGGGGCCCCGCCCGCAACGCCCGCCCGGGCCTCCGGCCCAATTCGCAGCGGGGCTGCTTGAGCTGATGAATTAACTTACTGCGACAGTTACGTCAGCCACCAGAACGCATCTCATTGCCGTCATGACCCTTGCCCGCCTCCCTGCCCTTAATCGCCAAATTTGATGCCTTGGGCGAGCGGCAGGGAGTCGGAGTAGTTGATGGTTACCGTCTGCCTTCGCATGTAAGTCTTCCAGGCGTCGCTGCCGCTCTCGCGGCCGCCGCCGGTCTCCTTCTCGCCGCCGAAGGCCCCGCCGATCTCCGCGCCGCTCGTGCCGATGTTGACGTTGGCGATGCCGCAATCGCTGCCGCGCGCCGACAGAAATTTCTCCGCCTCGCGCAGGTCCGTCGTGAAGATCGCCGAGCTCAGCCCCTGCGGCACGGCGTTCTGCATCGCGATGGCCTCGTCGAGATTCTTGTAGCCCATCACATAGAGGATCGGGGCAAAGGTCTCGTGCTGCACCACCGGCCACTCGTTCCTCGCCTCGGCGATACACGGCGTGAC
>JANMTJ010000113.1:0-9298 GCA_031390295.1 Oleiharenicola sp. | reverse complement strand
CCGTTGCGCCGACCAACTGCGTTCCCTCAATTCTTCGCCTTAAGCCATAATGCATCTCAAGGCGCTCAAGCTCCACGGTTTCAAAAGTTTCGCGGACAACACCACCCTCTCGTTCCAGCCCGGTGTGACGGCCATTGTCGGGCCCAATGGCTGCGGCAAGAGCAACATCGCCGATGCCATCCGCTGGGTGTTGGGCGAGCAAAGCGCCAAGGCCCTGCGCGGCGGCAAGATGCAGGACGTGATCTTCGAGGGCGCGGATACCCGCAAAGCCGCGCAATTTTCCGAGGTCGCCCTGCTATTGACGGAGTGCGAAGAACAGCTTGGCAGCGACTTCCATGAAATCGAGATCATGCGCCGCGTGGCCCGCGACGGTCAGGGCGAGTACTATTTCAACGGCCAGCCCTGCCGGCTGAAGGACATCCACAAGCTTTTCATGGACACCGGGGTGGGCCGGACGAGCTACTCGATCATGGCGCAGGGCCAGATCGACCAGATCCTGTCGTCCAAGCCCGAGGAGCGCCGCGTGGTGTTCGAGGAGGCTGCCGGCATCACCAAGTACAAGAGCCAGCGCCGCGAGGCGATGAACAAGCTGTCCCTGACCGAGCAGAACCTGGCGCGCGTGTCCGACGTGATCAACGAGGTCGCCCGCCAGATCGGCTCGCTGAAGCGGCAGGCCTCCAAGGCCATGCGCTACAAGCGTCTCAGTTTCCGGTTGCGCCAGCTGGCGCTCGCCCAGGGCAATTATCAGTGGCGCGGACTGAGCGCCACGCTCAACGAGCTGGATGGCCGGGTGAGCGGCCTGCGCAACGAAGCCGAGACGCGGCGGGCCACCCTGGAGGACAAGTCCCGCGGACTCGATGCCCACAAGGCCGAGCGAGCCTCGCTCAACCAGCGGGTGCAGGATTCCCAGCAGGCGGTCTTTGACCTGCGCTCGCAAAAGGAAGCGGCGGAGAACCAGTCCGGCCTGGCCCAAGTCAAGCGCACCGGCCTTATCGAGCGGCTCAATGCCGGGAAGGATGATCTCGGTGAGCTGGAGATGCAGCTCAAGGAGCTGGCCTCGCAGGTGGACACCGGTTCGCAGGACAAGCAGATGCAGCTCAGCCTGCTCGGCAGCTCCGACGCCGTCTTTCAGGATCGCAACCGCGAGCTGGCGGTCATCGAGGGCGAATTGACCAAGGCCGAGCAGCAGCTGAGCCAGGAAAAATTTCGCCTGCTCCAAGTGGAGAGCACGGTCGCCCGTCTTCGTACCGACAGCTCGGGCCTCGAGGTCGATGCGCGCACCAGCCAGCACAAGTTCGACCAGCTTTCGCAGGAACTCGCCCAGCTCCGCACCGCCGTCGAGTCGGCGGCCTCGGCCCTCGCTGAGGCCAGCCAGAAGGTGCAGGAAGCCCGCACGGTCCAGAGCCGGGCCACCAACGACGCGCAGGCGGCCCAGGCCGCGCTGCAGGAGGCCACCCAGAAATTCCGCGACGCCCAGCGCAAGCTGCAGGAGATTGACCGCAGCCTCGCCCAAAAGACGGCCCGCCTGAAACTGCTCCAGCAATTGCAGGAAAAGTGGGAGGGCTTCGGGGAGGGCGCGAAGGCGCTGTTGCAGGGCCGGCTGGCCAATCTGTTTGGTGAGCAGAAATTCACCCCGATCACGCAGGGACTGGAGGTCCGGGCCGAATACGCCAAGGCGCTCGAGGCGCTGCTGGGGGCCTCGGTGGAGGCCATTGCCGTCGCCGATCTCGGCACGGCGCAAAAGATCCTCCACCAGCTCGAAACCGACCAGATCGGCAGTGTGTGCCTGCAGGTCGCCGGCGTGAGCGGCGGCCAATCGGCCGGGGGCGGTCTGCCCGCGGGGTTGAAGCCAGCCACGGAAATGGTCGCCAATCTGGAGGCAACGCATCCCGCGGCTTCCATTCTGTCCGCCTGTTATCTGGCCGATGATCTCGGGTCCTTCCTTGGTTTTTGGAAGGCGAATCCCGACTTCAACTTCCTCATGGTCGCCACCACCAAGGGCGAGCTCGTGGACCGGCGGGGCCTCATTTTCGGCGGGTATCACAAGAAACCCGCCAACAGCATCGTCCAGCGCGAGGTTGACCTCCGGGAGACGGGCAAGGCGGTGGTGACCGAACAGAAGGCCCACGACGAACAACGCGCCTTGATCGATCAGCTCAACAGCCTGTTGGTTGAAGCCGAGCAAGTCCTGGAGCAGCGCCGCAAGGAGGTGCTGGCCTCCTCGCAGCATGCCGCCGCCCTGCACACCGAGGAAAAGAACGCCCAGCGCTCGCTCGACGACGCGCGGAACCGGCTCCAGCGGATGGAAAACGAGCTGACCAATCTGAAACGCGACCACGACGAGGCGCTGGCGCGCCTGGCCAAGGCCCAGGCCCAGCTGGGCGAGGCCCATGCCACCGTCGAGGCGCAGAAGCTTAAAATTTCAATCGTCGAGGGGCTGATCAACGAAAAGCGCGCCGAACGCGACCAGAAGAAGGAGTCCCTGGCCCAGGCGCGCCTGGACCTCGCAGATCGTCGGCAGAAGGTCGAGGTGCTCGACCGCGGCCTGACCGAGATGGAGCGCCGCCGGGTCCAGCTTGCCGATCTGCACGACCAGCGGTCCATTGAGATCGAGACGTGGACCGAGCAGGTCGCCCAGCTGGAGCGGGACAGCGAGGACCAGAAACGACGGGCGGGCGAAATTGCCACGACCCTGACCGTGGCCCAGGAGAACGTGGATAAATCCCGCACGGCTCTGACCAAGGTCGAGCAGGCGATCGCGAACATTGAGTCAGGCCTCAGCTCCATCCGCACCGAGGCCGAGGCGGCCATGTCCGAGCTTTCCAAGAACGAAGTGAAGGTCGCGGAGACCCGGGCCCGGGTGCAGTTCCTGACCGAGGAGCTCACCCACGAATTCCAGGTGGATGTGGCCGCGCTTGATTGGCGGCAATTGCTCTGGCACGCCGATGACGAACCGGAGGGCCTGAAAGCGCTTGATCTCGACGAGGAGGAGGAAGGCGAGGGGACGGGCGAGGCCCAGCCCAAGCGCCGCAGGAAGAAGGAGAACAAGGGCGAGCCGACGGAGGCGGACCTGGCCGCACTCGAATCGACCCATTGGGATGAAATCAAGTCCGAGGTGGACGCCCTCCGCCAGCGCATCGGGGCGATGGGAGCTGTGAACCTCGTCGCCATCGAGGAATACTCGGAGCTGAAGCAGCGCTATGAGTTTCTCCGCACGCAGAGCGAGGACCTCGCCAGCGCCAAGGCACAATTGCTCAAGGCCATTGACGACATCAACCGGACCTCGCTGGAGCAGTTCCAGGTGACGTTTGACCAGATCCGCAAGAATTTCGCCTACACCTTCAACATCCTGTTTGGCGGCGGCCGGGCCGAGATCGAGCTGGTGACGGCGGAGGACCCGCTGGAGAGCGGCATCGAAATCGTCGCCCAGCCCCCGGGAACCAAACTCAAGGGCATCACGCTCCTCTCGGGCGGGCAGAAGACGCTTACGGCCGTGGCGCTCCTGTTTGCGCTCTACATGGTGAAGCCGTCGCCCTTCTGCTTGCTCGATGAACTGGACGCCCCGCTCGACGAGTCGAACATCCACCGCTTCATCAACCTGCTGAAGCAATTCGTGAAGGACTCGCAGTTCATCATCATCACCCACAACAAAACCACCATCGCCTCGGCGGACGCCATCTATGGGGTGACGATGCAGGAGCGCGGCGTGTCAAAAACCCTCTCGATGAAGTTTGATCAGCACAAGGGCGAGCCTGAGGTGCTGCCGCCCACCATCGCCGATTCGGTCCGCGCCGCGGCACCGTCGGCCTAGTTTGGGCGGGGCCGTGATAGCGCAGAAATTGCCCTGATTTGGCATGGGCAGTAGTCTTTGCACTAATGCATGGGTAGACGCTTTTTACCGGGTAAACTGTGTTATTATACTGGGCAAAAGAAAACTACTCATGAAATCTTCACTCACGGTCATCATCACGGGTATCGTGCTTGGGCTGGTGTTATTGCTGGATGGTCTGCGGATTGATATCGCCGCATGTGCCTTGATCCTGTTCGCCACCGGCATTGTGGCATGGACACTCGAGCAATACGACCAGCATCATATTCGTTGAACAGTCCGTAGTTACACTTCGACCCGCGTGCGGTCGGGTTCGCTGTCTGACGATAGCCTGCCAGTTTCCAAGGCGGTGCGTGTACTGCGGTCTGCTGCTGAAATCCGGGTGATCGCCCCGGCCTTGGTGAGGCCCCTTTTGCCGATTGCGAGCAGACGGAGGGTTGCCCGATGTCAGGGCCCCGGCAAAAAAGGCGCGACCCGTGAGGATCGCGCCTTCTTTGCTTGCCCGCCCGCGGGGTAGTCGGGCGGGAATTGATCAGTGTGCCTTCTTGGCGGCAGGCGAGGCCTCAACCGAGATCATGTCAGGCGGCACGTTGCTGAGGGCGTCCTCCATCGTGGTCATGCCCATCTTGACCTTGAGGATGGAATCCTGGTGCAGGGTCTTCATGCCGTTCTTCATCGCGATGCGCTTGAGGTCGGCGACCTCGACCTCCTTGTTGATGCCCTCGGTCAGTTCCTCGGAGTTGGTCATCAGCTCGTGGATGCCGACGCGGCCCTTGTACCCGTTGCCGCCGCAGACATGGCAGCCGCCGGGGGCGGCCTTGTAGATTTCGAAGGGGCCTTTCTCCCCCAACGCAATCTGGATGATCTCCAGTTCGCGGCCCTCGGGAACATACTTGACCTTGCAGTTCTTGCACACGCGGCGGAGGAGGCGTTGGGCGCAGACGCAGACGAGCGAGGCGGAGATGTTGAAGGGCTCGATGCCCATCTCACCCATGCGGGACACCGTCGAGGGGGCATCGTTGGTGTGGAGGGTGGAGACGAGCAAGTGACCGGTGAGCGCCGCTTCGCAGGCAATCTGGGCGGTTTCCTTGTCGCGGATTTCGCCCACGAGGATGATGTCGGGGTCCATGCGGAGGTAGCAGCGCAGCGCGCGCTCGAAGGTGAGGCCGATCTGCTTGTTCATCTGCATCTGGTTGATGCCGGCCAGGGTGTATTCGAGGGGGTCCTCAGCGGTCTGGATGTTGACGTCGGGGGTGTTCACCTCGCCGAGCGCGGAATAGAGGGTCATGGACTTGCCGGAGCCGGTCGGGCCGCAGTGCAGGATCATGCCGTAGGGTTGGCGCACGCAATCGCGGTATTTGGCCAGGTTTGCCTCGGAAAAGCCGAGCATCGGCAGCGGCAGGGTGGACTTCTGCTTGTCCAGGATACGCATGACCACCTTCTCGCCGTGGTTCATCGGACCGGTGGCGACGCGAAAGTCGATATCGATGTTTTTCTTGGTGAATTTCTTGAAGATGATGCGACCGTCCTGCGGGAGGCGGCGTTCGGAGATGTCGAGGTTGCACATGATCTTCAGGCGGGCGACCATGGCAAAGGCGACCTGCTTGGGCAGGCGCATCTTCTCGGAGCACATGCCGTCGATACGGTACCGGACCAGCAGGTCCTTTTCCATCGGCTCGACATGGATATCGGATGCGCCCGAGACATAGGCATCCTCGATGATGCGGTTGGTGAGCTGGATGATGGGGGCGGAGTCCTCGCTCTCCAAGTCGGCGGCCTTGACCTCGCCCGTGCCGCCCTCGGTGTAGGCCCCGGCGATGAGATCCTTCACCTCGTCGATATCCACCTCGGTGGCGTCCTCGCCGGCCTTCTTGGCGCCGGCCTTTTCGCCGAAGCATTTCTTGAGCAGGGCGTCGAGGAGGTTGGCGGGGATGACCTTGACGTCGTCGATGGACATCTCGGTGGCCTGGGAGAAAGCCTCGCGCTTGGCGTAGTCCAGCGGGTTGGTCATCAGCACCGAGCAGGAATTGGTGCCGGTCTTCTTGTAGGGGAAGATGCATTCGCGGCGGATGATGGCGTCGCCGGTGATCTCGACCAGTTTCTCGTCAATATCGATATCCTCGATCTTGGAGATGAGAGGCAGTTCGGTGAACTTGGAGATGAACTTGGCGGTGTCCTCGGGGGTGAGCTGGAACTTCGGGTCCAGCATGCGCTGGATGAGGGTGGAGGAGTATTCGGCCACCTCCATGAGCACGCTCAGGTCCTTGGGCGTGAACTGGCCGCCGGTGCCGGCGGAGGGCTCCTTGTTGAGCACCTGAACCGCACCGATGACAATGTTCGTCTTGAGCGGGACGGTGAGCATCGAGTTCACCTCGAAACCGACCTCCATCTTTTTGAGGGAGGCGGCATCCGGACCCTTGCCGCTGAAGAAGAGCGGCTCGCCCGTCTGGATGACCTTGCCCACGTTGCCGGTACCGGCGGGCAACTTGAGGGTGAGGAGCTTCTTGCTGGTTTCCCTGAACTGAATCTCCTTGTCCTTGTCCGTGCCCCACAGGGTGGGCGAATAATACACGTGCTTGAAGGCGATCTCGCCGCCCTCGACGAGGTAAAGGGTCATGGACTGGGCCTGCAGTGACTCGACCACCTTGCTGGCGGTGAGCTCGATGACGGTGTTGACGTCCTCCTTGCTCGGGGCGGGCTTGGAGATGACCTTGATGAGCAGGGACCGGCGCAACGTGCCTGTGAGATTGCTGGAAGTGGCCATGTGTTGGGGAGGTGAGGATGCCGGGCAAAAAAACTGCCGGAGGAACGTGGGCTGCGATTGAAAAACGCGCTTGCTTGTATGGCCAAATTTTCGCGTGGTCGAGGGCGAACTTGCAAATGATTCGCTGGCTAAAAAACATCTGGTCCCGGCTCCAGCCCAGCGAAGAGCCGGACGCCCGGGCCCGGGCGGGGGCGCTGGGCGAGCAGACGGCCGCGGATTTTCTGCGCACCCGGCACGGCTTCACCATGGTGGCCCGCAACTGGCGCAGCCCGGGCGATCGGCGAGACGAGATCGACCTGGTTTGCCGGGATGGCGACGTGCTCGTTTTTGTCGAGGTGAAGGCGCGGGCGGAGGGCGCGCTGGTCAGCGGCTACCTGGCGGTTGACGAGCGCAAGAAGCGTGCGCTGCGCCGCGCCGTGCAGGCCTACCTGGGGTTGATCACGCCGCCGCCCCGCACCTTCCGCCTGGATATCGTGGAAGTGACCCTCAGCGGCCGGTTGCCCCCGCAGGTCATGCACTACGAGAACGCCCCGCTTTTCCCCAAGGGCTATCATCTGGCCCGCCACAACCCGGCGGCCGACCGGCCAAAATCTTAGTGTGTCACAACCCCGGGGCGCCGGAATAAAGCCTTGCGACAACCTGGGTTCGCGCCGAGTTTGCAGAAAATATGGCAGACGAAGAACGCCACCCGTTTTTGCACGGCCTGAGCAAGCACCGGGGCTCGCCGCCGACCGTCGTGATCATCTTTGGCGCGTCCGGCGACCTGACGGCCCGCAAGCTCATCCCGGCCATCTACAACCTGGCGCATGACGGGCTGCTGCCGGCCGATTTCTATCTCATCGGTTTCGGCCGCAAGGCGATCCCCGACGCGGAATTCCAGAAGATCGCCGCCGGGGCCATCAAGGAATTCTCCCGCCGTGAGCCGAGCGCCGAAGTCTGGGACCGCCTGGCCGCCCGGACCCTCTACGTGAGCGGCGGTTATGACGAGAAGGCGGCCTTTGACCGCCTCGGCCAGCGCATCGCCGGCCTTGAAAAGGAAATCGGCCAGCCGCTGCAGACGCTGTTCTACATTTCGACGCCGCCGACGGTATTTGCCCCGATCATCCAGAACCTGGGGGCCAGCGGCCTGGCCGCCCGCCACCTGCGCCAGCCCCACCAGTCGAAGGTGATCATCGAGAAACCCTTTGGCCGCGACCTCGCCAGCGCCCAGGCCCTGAACCGGGAGCTTACCTCCGTGTTCGAGGAATCACAGGTGTTCCGCATCGATCATTACCTCGGCAAGGAGACCGTGCAGGATCTCCTCGTGCAGCGCTTCGCCAACTCGATCTTCGAGCCGATCTGGAACCGCAATTTCATCGATCACGTCCAGATCACCGTGGCCGAGCAGGTGGGCGTCGAGTCGCGGGCCGGTTATTACGAGCAGAGCGGCTGCCTGCGCGACATGATCCAGAACCACACCATGCAGCTGCTGGCGCTCACGGCGATGGAACCGCCGGTCTCGATGGATGCCGAATCTGTCCGCGACGAAAAGGTGAAGGTGCTGAAGGCCATTCATCCCCTCCGGCTGCACAACGAAGACCGGCTCAGCGATGTTGCGCGCGCCCAATACAGCGAGGGCCTCATCGGGGGGAAACCGGTCAAGGGCTACCTGCAGGAAAAGGATGTCTCGCCGGCCTCGGCCACCGAGACCTACGCGGCGCTGCGCTTCAGCATCAACAACTGGCGCTGGCAGGGCGTGCCCTTCTACCTGCGTTCCGGCAAGCACCTGGCCCGGCGCGTGAGCGAGATCGCGATCCGTTTCAAGCGGGCCCCGGGCAATCTCTTCGCCGAGTCGGAGCGCTACCAGCTCGCACCCAACACGCTGGCCTTCCAGATTCAACCGGACGAGGGCCTCAGCCTGATCCTCAACGCCAAGATCCCCGGCCTGGAGACCCGCACACAGCCGGTGAAAATGAATTTCAAATACGCCACGACCTTTGGCTCCAACACGCCGGAGGCCTACGAACGGCTTGTCCTCGACGCCATGATCGGCGATGGCACCCTGTTCATCCGGGGCGATGAGACCGAGCGTTCCTGGCAGCTTATCACCCCGATCCACGAATACTGGGCGGAACAGGGGCGCAAGGGACTCGACACCTACATCTCGGGCTCGTGGGGCCCGAAGTCGGCCGACGAACTCCTCGCCGCCAACGGGCACTCCTGGAGGGAACCGTGAGCGGGCGGAATATTCTCGCGACCTTTCGCGCGGCAGCGCGGGTAGGGTCCGCTCTCCGGGCGAGCCGCGGCGCGTTAGGGACAACGCGCCCTACCTGGGGATTCTGAGCCATGCCTGAGCTTTTCGACGCCCTGCCCGGTCAGGAGGTGCCCGTCGGCGGCATCACGGCCGGTTACAAGAAAATCTGGGCCGACACCCCGGCCGAGGAGAGCCGCGCCGTGCAGCTCAACCTCGTGCTGCATCTCGGCCGCAATTCCTCCGCGGCGGACGCGGTCCGCCAGTTCCAGCACACGCTCAACTTCGCCCGCCGTTACCCCTGCCGCGTCGTCGTGCTCTGTCCCGATTACGAGGAGAGTTCGCCCCCGGAAATGCGGGCCAAGATCTACGGCGAGTGTTTTTTCGGGAAAGCCAAGAACGACACCCGTTGTGTCGAGTTTGTCATCCTCCACTACACCATGTCGGCCCGGCAGCATCTCGAGAACCAGGTCTC
>JANMTJ010000096.1:0-4533 GCA_031390295.1 Oleiharenicola sp. | reverse complement strand
CTTCGGGAGAAGACCCTGTATCTCTGGAAATCCAAGCGAGGCGTTCATACCGGCCACGGCTGTAAAGAAAACGGGCACACAGAAGGCGAAGCCAATACCGAGGGCCAGTTCCAATAGAAGCATCGTTGCGTTCATTTCTTCCGCCGATCAGTATATTCACCCGAACTGGGTTACGGTTTTCACGGCTGATAAGTTCCCCATACGACAGCGGCTAAAGACTTGGAGCGCAATGCCGCATTTTTCCGGGTTCCGCTTTTGCGGGTTGATTTTTACCCGGCTAAAGCCGAACTGAGATTTGCACGGGCCAAGTGCATGAATCAGCAGCCCGTATCATTTCCCGGTTGGAAGGGAGTCCTCGCTCAGGCGAACCTGAGTCCGGCACTGAAGGTGACCTATACACGTGAAATCATCACGTTCCTTCATCACTGCAAAAAGTGCCACTCACCGGCCACGGTTCCGTTCATCAAACAGTGGCTGGCGGGGCCAAGGCTGCAGGTAAGCAGGCCGGGCTTGGCGGCTGGCTCTGTTCAGGCGCGAGAGGCGTTGCGGTGGTTCTATCGCCACGCGCCCAAAACGGAGCGTTCCGGGGAAACCTCGGACCTGCGGAGAGTGGCATTGGCTCCGAGTGATCCGGAAGATGACAGGCCGGATGCGGGGATACCGCACCCGCCGAACATCCGGGCAAAGCAGAGGCCGAGACCGCCTTTGCGGCCGATGGAGCCACGGCCGGCAGTCCAGGATTTAGGCGGGCCGGATTGGGAGAAGGCCTTGGTCAAAACGATGCGGGTGCGGGGTCTGCTGTGGCGCACGGAGGAAACCTACCGGATGTGGGCCCAGCGTTTTGCCGCTTTCATCGCTCCCAAGACACCGTATGCGGCGGCAGCGGAGGAGGTAGGAGCCTTCCTTACGGATTTGGCGGTTCAGAATCGAGCCAGCCCGTCCAGTCAGCGACAAGCGCTGAACGCACTGGTCTTTTTCATGCAGGCAGCGCTGGGTCGGGACTTGGGGAAATTGGATTTCAAGCGCGCGTATCCACGGGTTAGGATGCCGATTGTCCTGTCGAAGGACGAGTGCCAGCGGCTTTTCCGGCAAATGGAAGGCACCACGCGCTTGATGGCAGAACTGGCTTATGGTTCGGGACTGCGGCTCATGGAATTGCTGCGCCTGCGGGTGCAGCACATCGACTTGGTCAGGAGGCAGCTGGTTGTGCGGGGCGGTAAGGGAGACAAGGACAGGATGACGATCATACCCGAGTCACTGGTTCCAGCCCTGGAGCGGCAGTTTGAGCGATTGAGCCAACTGCACGCTGAGGATCGGAAGGCGGGCCTGCCCGCTGTGTGGTTGCCTGATGGATTGGAGAAGAAGTTCAAACGGGCCGGAGAGAAATGGGAATGGCAGTGGTTTTTTCCCTCGCGCGAGGCGAGCTTTGATCCCACCACGGGTATGACACGCCGGCACCACGTCTTGGACAGCGCTTTTCAAAAGTCCGTGGGCAAGGCGGCGGCAAGTGCTGGAATCAACAAGCGGGTGACGCCGCATGTGCTACGGCACTCGTTTGCGACGCACCTGCTGGAGGGCGGGGCGGATATCCGGACGGTGCAGGAGCTTCTGGGGCACGCCAGCGTCGAAACCACGCAGATCTACACCCACGTCATGAAAAAACCGGGGCTGGGCGTGAAGAGTCCGCTGGACCAGGTCTGAACCATGCGGCGGTTGGTATCGTGGCGAACGGCCACTTTTCGGCGTGGTGTTTGGTCGTTTTTTGCGTCAACTGGCAGTTCCTCACTTCGATGAAAGCCTTTCTCCGCCTCGTCTCCGTGATCGCCTGCGTCGCCCTGACCGCCGGGTTGGCGGGCTGCGGCAAGAAGGATGCTACGCCCGCCCCGGCTTCAGGCCCGGTTAAAATCAGGTTCCAGACGGATTGGTACCCGCAGCCCGAGCATGGCGGCTATTACCAGGCGCTGGCCAGGGGCTTCTATGCCGAGGAGGGACTGGAGGTGGAGATCCTGCCGGGCGGACCGAACGCGCAGGTGATGACCTCCGTGGCCGTGGGCCGGGCTGACCTCGGCATGACCAACGGTGACGATGTGATCGTGGCGATCGCCCGCGGGGTGCCGATCAAGATGGTTGGCGCCGAGATGCAGCGTGACCCCCAGGGCATTCTGTTTCACACTGAGCATCCTCTGCGCGACCTGCGTGACCTCTCGGGCCGCACGCTCATGGCCGGCGCGGGCTCGACCTGGATCGAGGTGCTGCGGAAAAAGGTGGGCGTGGAGTTCACCCTGCTGCCGCTGGTCGGCGACCTCGCGCGGTTCATGAACAGCAAGGAATTCGTCCAGCAGTGCTTCGTGACCAACGAACCCTATTTCGCGCGCCAGCGCGGGGCAAACGTCGGGGCTCTGCTGATTGCCAGTGACACTTACGAGCCCTACCGGGTCATGTTCACCGGACGGGATTTTCTTGGGCAGCATCCGGACGTGGTGCGGAAGTTTGTCCGGGCCAGCGTGCGCGGCTGGATGGATTACCTGACGGGCGATCCCGCCCCGGCCAACCAACTCCTCGCGGCCAAGCGCGACGACCTGACCGCCGAGTTCATGGCCTACAGCATCAAGGCGATGAACGACTACCAGCTCGTGGCCGGCGACCCGGCCAAGGGGGAGTTCGCCGGGCAGCTCACCACCGCGCGCCTGGAAAAGCAGATCAAGCTGCTGCAGGAGGTCGGCGTGCTGGACAAGCCGGTCGCGGTGGCCGACGTCGCCACTTTTGAATTCATCCCCAAACCCTCAAACCACTGAGGTTGGCCACAAAGAGTCACAAAAATAGTTATTCCGGCAGTCGGGAGAATTCCGCGCCTCTATAGAGGCCTTGTAAGTTGCACCCGCCGTCGGATTCTCGTGACTTTTTGTGGCTAAACATTCCGGGAATCAATCGGGTTTCAGTCCAAGGAAGATTAGCGTTTATTAGCGCCGATTAGCGGTTACCTCTCCTCTCAACATGAACATGATCGAAACCAAACTCACCGAACTGGGCCTCACGCTGCCCAATCCTCCCGCTGTTGCCGGCAGCTACGTGCCCTATGTGCGCACGGGCAACCTGCTGTATCTCGCCGGCACCATCAGCTCGCTCAACGGCCAGATGACCCACACGGGCCAGGTCGGGCTGGAGCAGACCGTGCAGACGGCCTACGAGTCCGCCAAGATCTGCGCGCTCAACACCCTCGCCAACCTCAAGGCCGCCACGGGCAGCCTCGACAGCGTCAAGCAGTTCGTGCTGGTGACCGGCTTTGTGAACGCCGTGAGCGGCTTCACCGACAGCCCGGCGGTGATCAACGGCGCCTCGGAACTCTTCGGCAAGCTCTACGGCGACGCCGGCAAGCACGCCCGGGCGGCGGTGGCCGCCGCCGGCCTGCCCAAGGGTTCCACGGTCGAGATTCAGGTGATCGTGGAGCTGAAGTAGGGCCGGTCTTCGACCGGCCGCCAAGACGGCCGCTGCTCATGCAGGTCCGTTCGTGGGGCTTGCTTTCGTCGAGAGGGTATTGGGGCCAGTCAGAGACTGGCCCTACCAGTTTACAGCTTCCGAACCAGCACCCGCGAGTTGCGGCCGCTTTCCTCGTAGGCCTTGAGCCGTGACTCGGGCAGCACGTCCTTCTCGGCTTCCTCGAAGCCGACGACGGAGGTGAAGAAGGAAATGGCCTGGGTGGAGAGGGCGATCACGGTGGTCGCGCCGCGCTCCTTGGCCATCATGCAGGCGTAATCGACCATCTTCTTGCCGATGCCGCGGTGATGGTAGAAGGGCATGACATAGAGCGAGCCGACCTCGGCGGTCTTGGCCTTGTCCGGGTAAAGGTGCAGCGAGACCGAGGCGATGATGTTCTCGTCGATCTCGAAGACGAAGAACTGGTCGATGTTTTTCTCGATGGCCGCCTGCGTGCGGTAGAGCAGTTCGTCGCGCTTCACCGCCTGGCGGGTGAGGTTGTAGATGGCGCGGACGTCGCGCTTGGTGGCCTGCCGGATCTGCTGGTATTCGTTGCCGTGGATGAGCGTGCCGACGCCCTCGTTGGAGAAGATTTCGTTGAGCAGGCCGTCCAGCAGGCGGCCGTCCAGCAGGTGGATGCGGGGGGTGCCGGTCTCGACGGCCTTGACGGCGTGCGCGGCCGGGCTGCGCATGGGCTCGTTGATGGACTCGGGTTTGGTCTCCAGCACGGCACGGAGCGTGGTGGCCGCAATCTGGTGCTGGAGCTTGCCATTGAGCTCGAGACCCTCGTGCGGGGTGAGGTAGATGATCTTGGTGGCGTTGAGCGCCTCGGCCAGCTCGGCGGCCAGCAGGTCGGAGTTGATGCGCAACGGCCGGCCGTCGCGGTCGAAGCCGACCGGGTTGAGGACAGGGACAACCGACGAGGCGATGAGCTGGTGGAGGAATTCCTTGTCGATGCGGTCCACCCGGCCGGTGAACTGGTGATCCACGCCCTTGATGATGCCGAGCGGCACGGCCCGGATGGCGTTGGTCAGCGCGGCCTTGAGGCCGTTCTGGGTG
>JANMTJ010000044.1:0-3802 GCA_031390295.1 Oleiharenicola sp. | reverse complement strand
CAGCCAGGTGTCGGGCAAAGGGCGCACGGCGGCGAGGTCCAGGACGGTGAAGACATACTCGGTCAGGACCGGGGCGGTCAGCTTGAGCATATCCTTGGTTGCGCGGTCGAGCACGCCGGTCTCCTTGAGTCCTTCGTTTTTCTGGAAGGCCTTGAGAGCCGTAGCGCTCTGGATGCCGCGCACACCGTCGAGCGAACCGCAGGAAAAGCCCCGGCGCGACAGCTCCACCTGCGCGGCCAGCCAGTCGTTGATGGGCTGGGGTTCGAAGGCGGGGCCCGCGGGCGCAGCCTCGGCCGCCGCGGGCTCGTCGGCGGGCAGAGCGGGAGTATCCTCGGGGCGGGTCGGAATTTCCGTGGCCGGCGTCTGCGCCCGGGCAACCGGAACGAGGACGAGCAAGAGCCCGAACAGAAGTCGGAGAAATTTATGGCGGTCGCGGTTCATCGCGAAGTGAGGTGCCATTGCCCGCAGAGGGTGCAGCGGTAGGCCAGGCGCTGGCGCTCCACCCCGGCGAGCAGCGCGGCATCGAGCGCGTCGCCCTGCGTCCGGTAGCGGCGCTTGCCGGTGCACATGCGCTTTCGCTCCCCGGCCGTCGGTTGCTTCACGGGCAAAGGACCAAGACAATTGCCACGAAAAACACGAAAAGGTCTTTGTTCCGATTCATGAATCTTCCGTGCGCCTATAGGCGCCTTGGGAGCTTCACTCGCGCCCGGGTTTTGGTGTTTTTTGTGGCCATACCATTCCGTGGTTTGATCATGCCTTGGGCTCGAACCGGCTGAGGGCGCGGTTCTTTTTCACCTGCGCGGCGGGATGGATCTGGCCGTTCATGGCGATGTAGATGCCGGGCGGCAGCACCTGCAGGGCGCCCACGGCGCAGCCAAGGTTGAAGAGGGCGTCGCTCGAGCGGAAACGGGCGGGCACCATCGAGCCGGTGAAGACAATCACCTTGTCCGGCAGGCCCTCGAGCCGGGCGGCCGTTTCCGTCATGGTGTCCGTGCCGTGGGTGATGAGGATCAGGCGCTCGGGCGCGGCGGCCACGCGCTCGCGGATGAGGGCGCGATCGGCATCGGTCATGTTCAGGCTGTCCTTTTGCACGACCGACTCGACGGTGAAGTCGAAGGTGACATTGGCCTCCTTGAAGAGCGGGCCGACCTGGGGGTCGCCCACATCGTAGGTGCTGGCCGCGTCGAAATAGACCTTGTCGATGGTGCCGCCGGTGGCGATGACGCGCATGCGCATGGCCCATGGATGCCACAGCGTCCCGCCGGTTCAATCCGGTTCTGGCCGGGCGGCGGGAAAGGAGCATTTGCATCCCGGATGAACCAACCTAGGTTTTCGGGGTCAAACCACCCATGAAAGCACCCGCCTTATGGTTCGCTCTCGTTATTGCCACCGCTTCCGGCGTGACGGCGGCCGAGATCCGGCGGGGCGCCTCGCTGGAGGAAGTGCGCGGCACGCTGGGCGCGCCGCGCGGACAGGTGCAGGTCGCCGGGCGCCAGGTCCTCTATTATGAACGGGGCGAGGTTGAGCTGCAGGATGGTGCGGTCACGCGGGTGGCCGTGCGTTCCGAGGAAGAGCACGCGATTCTGACGGCCCGGCAGGAGCGCCAGCGCGACGAGTGGGAAATCCGCCGCGCCCAAATGCGGGTGGAAGGTTCCGCCCTGCGGGATCGCAAGCTGGCCGACCCCGCTTTTCTGGCTGCGCCGCTCTCCTACCAGGTCGCCTTCTGGGAGGATTTTGTGAGGCGTTACCCGGAAGTCTCGTGCGTGGAACCGCTGACCCTCGCCCGCCTCCGGCTCAACGCCCAGTTCGAGGACCTGCGCCGGCGGGACGAACAGGCGGACCGTCTGGCCGCGATCGAGGAACGGTTCGCCGCGGCCGACCGCCGCCCCATGATTTATCCATTGTTCACGTCCTCGCCCTACTACTCCCACCGGCATCATCACCACCAGCCGTTTGGCCTGGGACCGATCACCTACACGTTCTACGACAAGCCCCTGCCGCCCTACACCACGCCCTCGGGCAATCCCGCCGGCAACCTGACCGGCGGCTCCATCTTCAACGACGTGAAGCCCAGCAACCCGGCGCTGCCCCGGTGGGGCGAGCCAGATGAATCGCGCTGGGACCGGGGAAATCGTTCCGCCCGCCAGCCGGGCCGGGGTTTTACCGCCGGTTCCCGCGGTCACCGCGGGCGGACCTAAGCCGGCTTCGCCCGGTTGGTATGACGCACCGGCGGTCACCGCGAACGGCCCGGCCGTTTGACGCACAAAGGTTTGGGGTTAACTAGGGGCAACCCCGCTGTCCGCCCCGGCAGATACCACGACAGTCAACCCCATGAAGAAATACCTCAGCCTGTCCTTCCTCCCGCTCAAGCCCGACCTCGGCCTGCTCGCGCTGCGCGTCACGGTTTCGTTCCTGATGATCCGCTATCACGGCTGGGGCAAACTCACCGGCTGGGCCGACGAGAAGATCCGCCTGCCCAATCTCTTCGCCCTCGACGGCCTGCGGAAGGAATTCCACACCTTTCCCAATTACATCGGGATCAGCTCGGAGTTGAGCTATGTGCTTGTGACCTGGTGCGAGACCTTCGGCTCGATGTTCATCATGGCCGGACTGTTGACCCGCCTGCATTCGCTGGGCCTGTTCATCACGATGACGGTGGCATGGACCTTTCACCACCAGATGCGCCTGACCGGACCGGGCTCGGGCGAATTGCCGTTCTCCTGGATTTTCGTGTATCTGCTGCTGTTCCTCGCCGGACCCGGCAAGTACTCGCTCGACCACCGGTTTGGCCTCGGCGGGGCCAAAGCCGCCTAGGCCCTACCGCTGTTCCAGCCGCCAGACGCTGGTCGTCCCATTGGGGGCGGTCAGGGTGATGCTGCTGACGTTCCTTAAATCAATTTCGCCGGAATCGCCGGTGAGGGTCTGCCCACCGACGGAGAGCGTGGTGCCTTGGGGATGCAGCCGCCAGGTGGCTTTCCGCGGGCCGGGGGGGACCGGCAGTTCCAGGGTGCGGGTGAATTGATCCAGTCGGATCCGATCCGTCAGCCCCGCCAACGAGAACTCGAGCAGGTAGGGAGGCGGCACGGTGAGATTCTGGCCGGGCCGCAGATTGCCCATGTCGATAACGCGGAAATGCCGGCGGATGAATGCGGGCGTGAAGACTTTTTCCAAGTCGTGGTAATCGAGAACGCCCGCCCACGCCGCGACCGCGGCGGGTGAGTTCTCGGCGTAAAGCACATTGGCGCCGGCGTAGTCACTGCAATAGGCCCCGTATTCCTGCAGGGCCCGGGCGATGATCTTGCCCGCGCGGTTGAGCCCGGAGTGCTCGACGTCCCACGCCGGGTCGAGCTGGATGCGGCCGCCCATGGGGATGCCGCGCGAACCCACGGCGTCGAGCAGGGCGGCCTGGGAAGTGCTGGCGGGCGGGATGAACAGCCCGGTGCGGCAATGGTCGTAGGCGAAGGCCAGGGCGTGTTCGATGCGGCCGGCCTTGATCTCGTCCAGCATGATGAGCCCGGCGACGAGGGGAAAGCCGCCGGCACGGGAGCGGTGGGAGTCCAGCTCGCGCGGGTTGTCATACCAAGGTGGTTCCACGCCGGTGCCGGTGAGGTCCGTGACCGCACCCAGTCCGGTGAACCAGCGGCCGGCAGCATCCTGGCGCGCGGCCCACATGCCCCACTCGAGGCCTTGCATCCGGTCGATGATGCTCAGGTGATTGTCGCTGTCCTCACCGACGGGTGGCGAGGCGACGGCCCTGTCCGGGATCGGGATGCGGCGGGGTAACCCGAAGCCCCGGCCATAG
>JANMTJ010000032.1:0-1601 GCA_031390295.1 Oleiharenicola sp. | reverse complement strand
CGCGAACCGAGCGGAGCGAGATCAACTCGCCGAAGGCGTGCCCGCAAGGGCGAGCGCGGGGGCGCTCGTCAATTCTGCCTCTCGCCCACGCTCCGCATCGCCGTCACCGTGGACATGATCGCCACCGGCACCGACATCAAGCCGCTCGAATGCCTCGTATTCTTGCGCGACACGCGCAGCCGCACCTACTTCGAGCAGATGAAAGGTCGCGGCACACGCGTCCTCACGTCCACCGATTTGCAGGCCGTGAGCGGCGCGGACGCACGCGCCAAGACCCACTTCGTGATCGTCGATGCCGTGGGCGTGTGCGAGAGCGACAAGACCGACTCCCGCCCGCTCGAACGCCACCGCAGCGTCGCCTTCGACAAATTGCTGCTCGGCGTGGCGCTCGGGAAGCGTGGCGAAGATACGCTTACCACGCTGGCCGGACGCCTTGCTCGGCTCGATCGCGAAATCTCCCGCGACGAAGCGAAGAGGCTCGCCGAACTCGCCGGCGGAAAATCCTTGTCCGAGCTCTCTGGCGCGCTGCTCCGCGCAATTGACCCCGACGCCATCGCCGAACGCGCCACCGGCAAGCCCGGAGCATCGCCGGCGGAAATTGCACCCGGCGCCATGGCGACTGCCCGAAAAGGCCTTGCGGACGATGCCTGCGCCCCGTTCGATGTGCCCGCCTTGCGCGATGCGCTTGCCAAGGCGAAACAGGACGCCGAGCAGACCATCGACACGGTCACCGTCGACACCCTCATCGGCCGGGAATTCGACACCGCCGCAAAAGAAAAGGCAGCGAGCCTCCTCAGATCGTTCCGCGATTACATCGAGCAGCACCGGACCGAGATTACCGCGCTGCAAATTCTCTACAGCCGCCCATACAAGCAGCGCCTCACCGAGCCGATGCTCAAAGAGTTGGAAAAGAAGCTGCGTGACAATCACGCCGCGTGGACCGAGGACAATCTCTGGAACGCCTTCACTGTCACCGCGCCCGGCAAAGTCAAAGGCCGCTCGCAGGTAGGGCGCTTTGCTGACCTCGTCGCCCTGGTCCGCTTTGCATTGGAACAACAACCCGTGCTCGCGCCGTTCGCCGACTCCGTGTCGGAACGGTTCAACGAATGGCTCAAAACCAAGGACAAGGCCGGCGTGGCCTTCACGCCCGAGCAACTCGCGTGGCTCGATCTGATTCGCGAACACATCGCCACCAGCCTGAGCATCGAGCCCGGCGATTTCGACTACGCACCGTTCAGCCAGCGCGGCGGATTGGGTAAGGCGCATCAGCTTTTTGGCGATAAGCTTCCAACGTTGCTCGATGAGCTGAATGAGGCGCTTGCGGCATGAGAAAGAAACCCACGCCGAAAGTCGCCTCCGCCATCGCGCCCGCTGACTACGCGCATCTGCTCAGTGGTGTCAGTGAACTGCTGGAAACCGCGCGTCGTGCCAGCGCTCGCACGGTCAACGCGTTCATGACGGCGACCTATTGGGAAGTGGGTCGGCGCATCGTGGAGTTTGATCAGGGTGGTGAAAAGCGGGCGGACTATGGCGAGGAGTTGCTGGAGCGGCTTGCGGAAGATTTGACGGCCCGGAACGGAAGGGGTTTTTCGCGGCAGAAC
>JANMTJ010000004.1:0-1950 GCA_031390295.1 Oleiharenicola sp. | reverse complement strand
TTGAGGATGAGCACGCCCTTCTTCATCTTGGGGAAGGATTTGGCGCTGATCATGTCCCGGGTCTCGGGAGTGAGATTGGTGTGGAGCGACAGATAATCGGCGGCGGCGTAGACCTCGTCGAGGGACGCGGCGCGCTTCACTTGGTGGGCGGCGGCAAATTTCTCGTCCCAATAAACGTCGAACCCGATCACGTTCATGCCGAAGGCCCGGGCGCGGATGGCGACTTCCTTGCCGATGCGGCCGAGGCCGATGATCCCGATGGTCTTTTCCAGGAGTTCGTGGCCGGTCTTGCGCTTCCAGCCGCCGTTGCGGGTGGAGTCGGTGTGAAAAAACAGGTTTTTCTCAAGCGCGAGCAGCAGAAGGAAGGTGTGCTCCGCCACGGTGGTGTGGTTGACTCCGGGGGTGAAAAGCAGTGGCAGGCCGAACTCGGTGCAGGACTTGACGTCGATCTTGTCCACGCCGATGCCGTATTTGCTGATGACCTTCAGGCGCGGCCGGGCTTTCTCCAGCACCCGGCGGGTGATCAGATCGTCGCCGCAGATGTAACCGTCGATCTCACCGACGAGGGCCAGGGTGTCGGCTTCATTCAGCGGGCCGCGGGCGCGGATGATCTCCCACCCGGTGTCGGCGAGCAGCTGGTGGTGGCCGCCGGGCGTGTCCTGAAACGAGGTGGTGGTGAGAAGGATGCGGGTCATGGAGAGAAGAACTCAAGCGGACCCAACCCGTGCATTCAAAGCGAAACTTGGGCCTAGGCTGTCATGTGGGATTGCTCTCGGGGCGAAGTCTTCCTTGGTTGGTGTTTCGCTAATGAAACCATTTCCGCAAGTCACTGCCTCCCTAAAGCGCCGGCTGGGTGCCTGTGTGGACACAACTGAGCAAGGCCGGTGGGCGGCCTCGTTCGACAGCAGCAAAATTTCGTTCCTGCCCGATGCTGTGATCACGCCACGCCGGGAGGCTGACATCGGCATCGTGCTGGAACTGGCCAACAAGCATCGCGTGCCGGTCACGGTGCGCGGGCGCGGCACCACCCTCATGGGATCGGCCGCACCCGTGCGCGGTGGCTGGGTGATTGACATGCTGCGGCTCAACCGGGTGCGGATCGATGCCGACGCCGGCATGGCGCATGTCGGGGCCGGGGCGACCACGGCGGCCGTGCAACGGGCCGCCGCGACGAAGGGCTGGTTTTATCCACCGGACCCGTCCTCGAAGGAATATTGCACGATCGGGGGCAATGTCGCGTGCAACGCCGGCGGCATGCACGGCGGCAAATATGGCGTGACGCGCGACTTCGTGATCGCCCTGCGTGGTTTCCTGCCCACCGGTGAACTGGTGCAGTGGGGGACGGCGACCAAGAAATTTGCCGCCGGCTTCAACCTGCGTGACCTGTGGATCGGCAGCGAGGGCATGCTCGGTGTCGTGACCGGTGCCGTGCTCAAGCTGGTGCCCCAGCCGGCCGCCCGCTGGACGCTGCTGACCTCCTTTGCGGACGAACTGACGGCACTCAAGGCGGCCAAGATGCTTTTCCGGGCGCGGGTGCAGCCGGCGATCTGCGAGTTTCTCGACCGCGAGAGCGTGCTCTGCGCCGAGCGGGCCACCGGCAAGTCGGTCTTTCCCGGCCAGTCGGGCCGGCCCGTGATCCTGCTGGAACTGGCTGGTTCGTTGGTGGAGGTGGATGATGTGAAGATGGAGGTGCTGGCTTGGGCGCAGTCGCACGCCCTGGCCTACCAGGAGGCACACAGCCGGGCTGAGGCGGAGGAATTGTGGTCGGTGCGCCGCAAGTGCTCGGGTGCGATGTTCGAGCTGGGCGATGCCAAGCTCAACGAGGACATCGTCGTCCCGATGCGCCACTACGAGAAGTTTGTCCGCTACATCACCCGCTTGAAGAAAAAGTCCGGCCTGCCCATCCCGACCTTCGGGCACCTGGCCGATGGGAATCTACACGTGAACATC